>VXME01000150.1 GCA_009861545.1 Acidobacteriota bacterium
TTTATCTGGTGCCACCCCGCCCGGCCTCCCCCCCCGCCCGCCGCGCCCCCCCGCGGGGGCGGGCCCCCCGCGGGGCGGCGCCCCCCCCCCGCCCGCGCGCGCGCCACGACGAGGACCTCCCGCAGGCCAAGTGGGGGCTGGGGCCTAACGCGTCGCCCTGGCGACGGGTTAGGCGGCGCTCGCTGCTCGGGCGGGGACACCGGCGAGCGCCATCGCCGCGGACGCCTCTGCCCGGCGGGCGCCCGTCACATGCCCCAGACGGTGACAGGCGCGCGGCCGCCGGACCGTGCGCGGCGGAAGATCTTCTCCTCCCAGGTCTTGGTCTCCGAGCGGTCGAAGACGATCAGGTGGCCCGCCTCGGCCCCGCAACGACCCATGTAGCCCCGCGTCTGCTCGACTCCTTCGCGGACAGTCGGCTCCAGCCCGTCGCCGCGCACCTTGCACTCGACCACGAAGCGGCGGATGCATCCGGCGTGCGGCCAGACGATCAGCAGGTCCACGCGCCCCCGACCCAGGGCATACTCCCGCTCGACACGCCCCCCGCCGTTGACCACCTTCTGCAGGTATGCCTGCAGCAACAGTTGCGGCCCGGCCTCCTGGTAGCGGTCGAAGCGCTGCGTCCAGTGCTCCGAGTGCTCGCGGAAGAACCGCTGGAACGCGGCGAGGAGCTTGTCGACGTTCAATCCGCCGTCCGCGTCCACGAACCACGCCGCCTCCGCGTCGACGTCGTCCTGCGTGATCCATGTGAGCTCGCGCGGAATCACCTCCGCGTAGATCGGATTCGCGATGCGCTTCGCATCGTGTTGCGCCAGCAGGCCCAGGTCGCGCACGTACTCGACGTCGCGGTCCCGGTCCGCGTAGCCGTCCCGATCCTCGGCGCCGGTCAGCATCGGCAACACCACCCGCCGCACCCGCTCCTCGCGCAGCTTGTCGGCCAGGTTGTCCAGATGCGTCACGCGGGCGAGGATCAGCCGCTCCTGGGCGCCCAGGATGTCCCCTTCCGTGATGGCGCGGGAACGGTCGCGGCCCGCCCTGCTCTTGAAGCACGCCTCGCGACACAACGCGTTCACCAGCCACGGCTGCCCCGCCGTCCGCGTCCGGATCGCTTCCAGCGCCGCCGGGGCGAACGCCTGCCCTGTTTCCGCCGTGTGTTGCGCCAGGAGCGCCCGTGTCTCCGCCGCGGTGAAGTCGCCCAGCCGCAGCGACGCGGACTTGATGTTGAACGCGCTGCCGCCGAGCACCAGCGCGTTCCGCGCCGTGGAGTGGACGCGGTAGTCGCGCACGTCCCGCACCCCGCACAGGATCACGCTGTGCGGGAATCCCCCGGGCCGCTGGTCGTACCCGGCGCGAAGCTGCCGCAGCACCGACAGCAGCGTGTCGCCCACCAGCGTGTCGATCTCGTCGATCAACAGGACGAGCGGCCGCGGGTCGGCGCGGGCCCACCGCGACAACACCTCGAACAGCGCGCCGTCCGGCCCGGCGTCCGCTAGCGCCGCATTCCGCAGCCGCCCCGGCGTCTCGTCGTCCAGCGTCATCTCCGCCCTGGTGGCCAACTGGCCGAGCAGGGCGCGTAGCGCCCGCGCGGTGTCCTCGCGCGCCGCCTGGCCGACCTCGAAGTTCGCGTAGACGCAACGGTAGTCGCCGGCCTCTCCGCTGTTCAACAGATCGCGCAGCGCCAGCAGCGCCGACGTCTTGCCCGTCTGCCGCGGGGCGTGCAGCGCGAAGTACTTGCCGCTCCGTACGAAACCGAGCACCTCGTCGAGGTCGATCCGCTCCAAGGGCGGGATCAGGTAATGCTCGTCGGGGCGGACGGGACCTTCGGTGTTGAACTCCTTCATCGCTTCCAATTTGTCGCAACGCGCCTGTCACCGGTGACGGGCGGGCCCTTCGAGCCGTGTCGGGTCCGTCTCGCCGCTACGACACGGCGCTCAAGGCGACTCGGGCGGTGGAGGGATCACCGGCATCTCCCGGAGGCGCCGCCGGAATTCGGAGAGGTTCGTACACGTGACCGCCGCGGCGACGAACGTGTCGAGCGGAAGGTCCGCATGGCGCGTCACGTCGTCGGCGACGATGTCCGCGGGCGCGTCGACGCCTCGTGTTCGAAGCGCGGCAGTCACCGCCTGCGCGCGAGCCGCCGCGAGACCCTCCGCATGCCCCTGCCGGCGGCCTTTCGCATGTCCCTGCGCCGCCGCCCGCCGGCTCATCGAGCGTGTGAGCGGATCATCTTCCGGGGTCGTTCCCTCGCGCGCGCCCAGCGCCAGCGCCACGCGCTCCAGCGCCCGCCAGCTTTCCGCCGACAACGGCTCCTCCGTCAGCGCCCGGTGGATTTCCGCCGCCGTCCAGCCCGGAAACGCCAGGCTCTCCTCCGCCTCGCGATAACCGTCGCCCCGGCGCACGTGAATCGCCAGTCCCGGTCGCCGCACCGAGATGTTCCACGGGACCTCCGCCCAGATCTCCGGAAACCCGCATTCCTGGTACACGCCGAGCTTCCACCGGCGCACGTCCGTGGAGTGGTCTACCTCCAGAGCGACGTCCGGCAACGGGTCCTCGCCGATGATCACGGCCGAGCCCAGGCCCCGCGCCCGGTCCGGATGCAGATACAGGATTTCGTCGGCCTGCATGATCCAACGCCTGCGGCCCTCCGCGTCCCTGCGCAGCAGATCCGCCGATCCGAGGCACAGGATCCCGGAACCGCGCAGCGAGGCGATTCGCTCGACCAGTCCCGTCAGCCGACGGGTCGGCCGCTCGTGCCACGTGGAAGTCGGCTCGCGGGTCTTCCAGGCGGTCTCGGTGGAGCCATCCCAGAATTCCAGGTGGCCGTCGTAGGCATCGAGGGCGCTCTCGGGCAGATGAAACGACTCGCATCCGGGCAGATCCGGCGGGCGGGCGGTTGCCGGCAGCGCCGGGGCGGAAGCGACCGGCCGCGGCTCGAACAACGTGAAGGCGAACGACCCGCCACGGTGCGCTTTCCGGTCGAGTGCCGCCACCACACCATTCTAGCGCCCCGAAACGACGCGCAGGCTCGGCGCGTCGACCCATCCCCCCGCTCCATGACCTTGCGCCTCGGCACCTGGCTTCTCCGCGTTCTGCAGCGCAAGCTCCGCCCGTCAATCGTCGCTATACGGTCTTGCGCCGGCTCCGCACTCTCGATACAGTGCGGAATCGTACGGGGAGGACAACCATGCCCAAGGCGACACGGAAGGATGCGAGCGTCAGTCGGAGGGCCTTTCTCAGGAAGGGCGCGACCGCCGGCGTCGGCGCGACCGCGCTGGCCGGCCTCGGCGGACGGACCCAGGAGGCGGAGGCGCAGGACTTCTGGGACATGTCGGCTGATCTGGTGACCATCGGCGCCGGCACCGCGGGGCTTGCGGCGGCCGTCTCCGCCATCGACCACGGCGCCTCCGTGATCATGGTCGAGGAGAACACCGATATCGGCGGGCACGGCCTGTGCTCCGGCGGCAACGTGCACCTCGGCGGCGGCACCAGCAACCAGAAGAAGCACGGAGTGGAGGACTCTGCGGATCAGGTGTTCCTGGACTGGATCCGCCACGACCACCTGCAGAGCCGCTACAGCGACCGGGACCTCGTGCGCGCCTTCGCGGACGAGAACGCCGCAACCTACGAGTTCCTGATCGAGAACGGCGTCAAGTTCCAGGACCACCTGGTCGGTCCCACCCAGGCCTCGCGGGTGCGCCGGCAACAACGCACCATCCAGTGGCCGGTCGCCAGCGAGCGGGTCACCCATCATCCGACCCGCGTGGGGTCCGGCCTCGTCCGGGCGCTCGAGAAGAGCGCGCGGGCACAGGGCGCGGAGGTCCTGCTGCGTCACAAGATGCAGAGCATCGTGCGCGAGAGCCCGTCGTCGGGCCGCGTGCTCGGCATCACGGCGACCCACGACGGCCGCACCGTGAACATCCGGGCGAACAAGGGCGTCCTGGTGGCCACCGGCGGCAGCACCAGCAACGTGACCCTGCGCCGCACCTTCGACCCGCGGCTGACCGAGGAGTACCAGGTGGCGGGCGAGCCCTGGTCGCGGCAGAGCGGAGACGGCGAGCTGGCCGCGATGGCGGTCGGGGCATCGCTCTGGGGCACCGCCAACCAGACCTGCGAGCAGGGGATCGCGATCTCGAAGACGCGCCACATCGGGTGCCAGTGGGGCTACTCCAGCCTGATCTGGCAGACGGACAGCCGCATCTTCGATCTCGCCCGCGCCTCGGGCCTGACCGTGATCGACTGGCAGGATCTGATCCTGGTCAACCAGACCGGCCGGCGGTTCTGGAACGAGGTGGATGCCCGCTACGACTTCTTCGCCGCGGCCATGGCCTGGAGCGGCGACGAGAACAAGCTGAACGGCGGTGGTCCCATCTGGGCCATCTTCGACCAGGACGCGGTGGAGCGGGAGGAATGGGATCCGCGTCCGCCCAACGTCGATCCGGACTACTTCTTCCAGGCCGATACCCTGGCCGAACTGGCCGCCGCGATCAAGAACCCGTACCAGACGCTGTCGATGTCCGGCGCCACTCTCGAGGAGACCGTCGCGCGTTACAACTCCTTCGTCGACCTCGGCGAGGACGAGGATTTCGACAAGCCCACGCCCCGCTACAAGATCGAGCGGCCGCCGTTCTATGCAGCGTGGTCGACACCCATCCTCCACGACTCGCTGACCGGGTTGCGCACGAACGCGAAGGCGCAGGTCATCGACATGCGGGGTCAGGTCATCCCGGGGCTGTACTGCGCCGGGGAGTCGCAGGGGGGCTTCGCGCAGCACGGTCTCGGCCGCTGCCTCGTCTTCGGCCGCATTGCCGGCCGTGACGCGGCAGTCAACGGGGGGATGGCGTAGCCGGCCCGGCAATCCGCAGGCGCAGCGGGTGACGCCGAATCGGGACGAAACCGCAGTGACCGACAAGGTAACGCCGCCGGCAGCAGCCGGCGGCACGGCCATCGACCCCGGAGGCCGCAAGCCGACGAGGGAGTCGCATCCGACGAGCATCGCCGTGTGGGGCGTACCGTCGCCCGTCGTGGTGAGCCGCCGCTTCGCGGCGACCGTCGGCGTGAAGTGCGCGGCGGGGTGCCCGCTGGCGGGCCGGCAGGTCGTGGTCCGCGACGCGGCGGGGGCCGACGTCGGGCACGGAAGCCTCGGAGAGAGCCCGGCGCCCGGCACCCGCGCCCTGTACGCCGCGGAGGTGATGCTGGAGGCCCCGGCCGAGGAGGGGGTCCACGCCTGGACCGCGGCTTTCGGCGGGACGGAACCCGACGCGGCTCCGGCGCAAGAGTCGGTCTCTCCGCAGGAAGCGACTCCATCCCGCGCGGGACAGCCGGTTCAGCCCGCGACGCCGGCTCCGGCGCAGCACCTGCCGTCCGAGCACGCTCACCCGGCAGCGCCGGCTCCGGCGCAGCAGGCGGCATGCGAGCACGAAGGCTCGGTCACCACGTTCGGTTTCCGCGCGGTTACCCGGCCCGAGCACCGCGTCACGGTGACGGTCGTCGATCGGGATACGGAGACGCGCCTCGCCGGCGCCGAGGTACGGGTGGGCGTCTACCGGGGGACGACCGACGCGAGCGGACAGGCCCACGTCGCGGTGCACCCGGGAAGCTACGACCTCTACGTGCGCAAGGCCGGCTACCAGCCGCACGCAGACCGCATTCCGGTGGTGTCCGGAGACGTCATTCGCGAGGTGGCGGCGGTGCGCGTAACGGACGCGGACCTGGACGACGACCAGGTGTGGATGTGACCATCAGTGTCCCTGGGCCGCTTCCTCGGCGGCCCGACGCTCTTCCTCTCGCGCGCCGGCCAGGATATTCGTCAAGCCGTAGTTGCCCTCGTGGCAGGCGTGCTCGAAGATCGGCCCGATGGTCTGCTTCATCGGCATTTCGGCCGTCCAGGGCGCGTCCCAGGTCTCCGGATCCTCCACCGTGAAGCGGTAGATGATGGTGTCATCGGCCGCGCGGGTGAACCGCTCGGTCACCTGGAGGGCGGGGCCGGCGCCGCGGAACGGGTTCTTGCCGTTGTAGTTGGTGGTTTCGACCACCAGCGTGTCGCCCTCCCAGCGCCCGCGCGACTGGCCCATCCATCCGCGTGCGCCGGCCGGCGGCGCCGGTCGGCCGTCGAGCGGGATGATGCGCGCGTCATGAATCATCTCCGTGAGGATCATGACGTAGTCCCGGTTCTGGACGATGTGGTAGTTGGCGTTGTAGCCCGCGTTCATCATCGGCGGGCCGGCGCCGCGCATGACGATGCAGCGGGCGCCGAGCGGCAGGTTCTCCGCCCGGTCGTACTGTCCGCCGCGCGCCTCGCGCGCCGCCCGGCGTTCCGCCGCGCGCTGCTGTCCCTGCGCATTCACGGGCGGGATTCTGCCGTTCGGCGGATCCACGATCAAGGACGTGCGCAGGTTGCGCGCGAAGGTCGACTGACTCCGGTCGAGCCCGAACTGCGTGAAGTCGTAGTGCACGTCGGGGATCGTGCCGGGGGTCGTCTGCGACGCCTCGCGCACCGCCCTTCCCTGCTCGATGGCGGCCGCCTCCTCGGGGGTATGGAAGGCCGTGGTCACGCCGTCGGGGCGCTCGAGCGGGGTGTAGGTCTGGTTGGTCCAGAACCCCTGCAGGTCCGGTTGGCCGTCCGCGGTGCGCGGTACCGCGTAGGCCTCCTGCTCCGCCGCCCGATTCGGCGCCGAGGCATCCTGACCGCCGGCGGGGACCACGGCGACCAGGGTCACGATCCCGACGAGAACGAGCGCGCGATGATGCATGGCGTGTCTCCTTCCAGCCGCGAGCACCCCGATTCGACCGGGGGCGGCGAACCGGCCGGCTCGGACCGGCGGGTACGGCGTCCTGCGGGCCACTCTACTACACGCGCCGCGGATCCGGGCGCGGCGCGATCCATGCTACGATCGAGCTTCGAGTCCTGAATCGCGAGCAGGCGTTCCTCCACCCGGAAGCCCGCTCAGAGTAGCGGGTGTCGCCGGGTACGCTCTCCGGCCCTTCCCTCCTCCCAGATTCTCTTGCGGACGCCCGTCGGGTCGACGGGCGATCACCGAAACGATCTGCGCCCGGGTGAGCGCGGAAACTGGAGCACGTACCCGCATGCAGTTCGCCGACCTGGGCCTGCGCCCGGAAATCCTCCGCGCGGTCGCCCGCGCGGGCTACGAGACCGCCACGCCGATCCAGGCGCGGGCCATTCCCGCGGCGCTGGACGGGCAGGATCTGATCGCCTGCGCACAGACCGGCACCGGCAAGACGGCGGCCTTCCTGCTGCCGATTCTGCAGCACCTGGGCAGCGGCCGGCCGTGCCGCCCGCCGCGCGCGCTCGTGGTCACGCCGACGCGCGAGCTCGCCGCCCAGATCACGGAAGCGGCCCGGCAGTACGGCTGCTACCTGCGGCTGCGCAGCACTGTCGTCTTCGGCGGGGTCGGCATGGAGCCGCAGGAGCGCCGGCTGCGCGGCGGCCTCGACCTGCTCGTCGCCACGCCGGGACGGCTGCTCGATCACCTCGGGCGGGGCCATGCACGGCTCGACCGCGTCGAGACCGTGGTCCTCGACGAGGCGGATCGCATGCTCGACATGGGATTCCTGCCCGACGTCCGGCGCATCCTCGAGGCCCTGCCGGAATCGCGCCAGAACCTCTTCTTCTCGGCGACCATGCCGGACGAGATCGAAAGGCTCATCCGCCGGACGGCGACGAATCCCACCGTGATCGAGGTAACGCGTCGGGCGACGCCGGTCGGCGCCATCAGGCAGGTGGTTCACCCGGTCGCCATGACCAGCAAGAAGGACCTGCTCAAAACGCTTCTCGAACGCGCGGACATGGGACCGACGCTGGTGTTCACCCGCACGAAGGCCCGCGCCGATCAACTGGTGCGGCGCCTGGAGAAGTCCCGGCGCCAGGTTGCCGCGATCCATGGGAACAAGAGCCAGGGCGCACGGACCCGCACCCTCGCCGGGTTCCGCGACGGCAGAATCGACACGCTGATCGCGACCGACATCGCCGCCCGCGGCATCGACGTCGAGGGCATCAGCCACGTCATCAACTTCGACCTGCCCCACGTCCCGGAAGACTACGTGCACCGCATCGGTCGCACGGCGCGGGCCGGGTCGAGCGGCCACGCGGTCTCGCTGGCCGCACCGGAGGAAGGGCAGCAACTGGCCGCCATCGAGCGATTGGTCGGGAGCGCGATCCCGCGCGAGACGGTAGCCGGATTCGACGCCGCGCTCGACGTGACGGCACCGGCGCGACGGCGCCAGACGCCTCGCCCGAAGCGCCGCCGTCGACGACCGGAGGGAGGCGGGTACGCGCGCACCGCCGGGCCCGACAAGGTCGGAGCACCTGCCCGACCGCGCCGCCGCCCCGTCCGTTGATTCGGGGAGACCGGGTTCCCGGGTGACCGCGTGAATCCTCTCGGCGGCGCTATTCGGCGATGTGGACTTCCGCGATCGCGATCCCGCTCTCGCCGGCCACGGCGTACAGCAGAAAGATGCGCCCGCTGCCGGCGTCCTCGAAGATCGCGGGATCGCGGAGCTGGTTCACGTGCCCGTAGGCGGTGCTCCGGACGGACGGCTCGAGCGGCGCGTCGGCCCCTTCCCAGTCGAACTCCGGCCGCAGCACCTCGATGCCCGGGGTCTCCTTCCAGGTCATCCAGTCGCCGGCCAAGTCGATGGTGCTCAGCTTGATGTGCTCGGGCGCCTCGCCCACCTGCGTCCAGAAGACGTAGAGCGTGTCGTCCCGCTTCAGCAGCGCCAGGTGGCGCATGTCCGCATTGAACAGCAGCGGTCCCTGCTCGAAC
Organism: Acidobacteriota bacterium; assembly: GCA_009861545.1. Taxonomy (NCBI): domain Bacteria; kingdom Pseudomonadati; phylum Acidobacteriota; species Acidobacteriota bacterium. Next base: position 8,778 of record VXME01000150.1, read on the forward strand.
CCGCCGAGCGGATCCCGCGACCGGTAGAACTGCCCCGGCATCGACAATGCGTAGGTGTAGCCGCCGTGCTCGAACACGCGCATGTAGGTCCGGCCGAGACGTTCGGGCCGCGTCTCGAAATCGATGCCGTCGGGAGAGGTCGCCACCCGCGTCGTCTGCGTGCTGACATCGTCCAGGCCGTGGAAGTACATGACGATGCGGCGATTGGCGTCGTCGACGTGCACGTCGGGCGACGCGATGTGCGGCGCGGTCGCCTCGAACAGTCCGTCGTGCGACATCGGCACCCCGCGCCGTTCCTGCGAGGCGCGCAGCCGCGCAGCCACTTCGGGGGCGACCTCCGGCGGCTCGGTCAGGAAGTACGAATCGGCGATCTGCAGGCTGCCCGGCGGGTGGATGGTCCACGGCCCGAGCAGGTCGTCGGCGTACGCCAGGCGGATGTAGAGGCCCTTGTGGTCGGCGAAGTACAGGTAGTACCTGCCCAGCCGGTCCTCCACCCAATCGGGAACCTCGATCAGGGACGGGCCCTGGATGTTCACCCCGATGCTCGGGTGCAGATCCGGGGTGATGATCGGTGCGTCCAGCAGGCGCTCGACACGTACTTCGGACTCCGTCGTCTGTGCGTCGGCCGCGGCGGCTCCAAGAGCCATTGCCACCGCGGCGACGCCGATAAGCGTTCGCATCGTCACCTGGTCAACCCTCCAGACTCCCGGCGATCTCCCGAATGGGCGAAGGCATCGCTCCTCGTCACGGCCGCAGCTCGCGCCCCAGGCTTTCCAGGCGCCGCGCGCCGGCCAGAATGCCGGTCAGCCCGTAGTTCCCCTCGTGACAGGCGTACTCGAAGAGGTCCTGGTCGGTCCGGCGGAACGGCATCATCACCGTGTACGGCGCGGTAAAGACGGTCGGGTCCGTGACGGTGAACTCGTAGGCGACGGTGTCCGGATCGATACGGGTCAGGCGCTCTATCAGGTGCATGTTGGGTCCGGTGCCGCCGCTCTGCCCGCCCCGGAACTGCGTGGTCTCGATGACCAGGGTCTCCCCTTCCCAGTGCCCGCGGGAGACGCCGGCGAACTGCGGGAACGGCGGCTTCGCAGTGTCGTCGTCGATCGGAATGACGCGCGCGTTGTGCACCATCTCGTTGAGGATGGTCACGTAGCCCGGCGTCTGGAAGATCATCACGTTGTTGTTGTAGGCGCTCGACCGCATGGGCGGACCGGAGTTGAAGCCCATGATGCAGCGATCGGCGAGGCTGCGGTTCTCGTACGAGTCGTAGCGGTGCTCCTCCTGATAGGCGCGCCGCTCCGCCGCCGCCTGGATCGCGGCTTCGGTGCGCGGCGGCAACCGGCCGTCGGGCGGATCGACAATCAGGGAAGTCCGCTTGTCGGAGGTCAGCTCGATGCCCCGCTCGTACCAGAACTCGTTGTACGACAGGACGCCCCCTTCCGAACGCGGGCGATAGCCGGCCGCGCCCTTCTCCGGGTCGAAGAGGTCGCGGTTCAGCCGCACACGCTCCGCCGCCTCGAACGCGGCGGCCTCTTCGAGCGAGAGACTCTCCCGCCCTTCGAACTGCGCGGGCCGCTGGAACGGCGTCAGGGTGCGGAAGGTAAAGGTGCCGGACACGTCGGGCTGGCCATCCGGCGTCCGCATCGGCATCGTGCGCTCACCGGCCTGCGCGGCTGCGTCCGCCGGCGTGAGCGTGAGCACAACGGTCAGCACGAAGAACGCCGCGAGACAACTCCTGAGCATTTCCAGCCTCCCCTCCGCCGGTGACGCCCGGCGGGCTCTCGACAAATCACGGTACGGGAATCTCGACCGATCACAGTAGACGCGGGCGAACGGAAACGCAAGCGTCTCAGTCGCTCTCGGCCATTCGATCGGAATGTCCGGCCATCCAGTTCGTTGCGCCCCTTACCGTGCACCCGATGTCGCCGAGACGGGTCGTGAGCAGATCGTCACCGCGGCAGCCTGAACGCGACCAGCGACGGGGCCTCGCCGCCGACGGTGAGGGCGATGTACTGCCGGCCATCCAGCATGTAGGTCATCGGCGTCCCGATAGCGCCGCCCGGCAGGTCGACCGCCGCCAGCGCCTCACCGGTGGCCTTGTCGTAGGCGACGAGCTGCGGCCCGTCGCCGGTGCCGCCGGCCGTCAGGGACTGCACCAGCAGCGTCTTCGTCACCAGCGGCCCGTTGCGACCGCTGTCCCCGCCCAGCGGCGGCAGGTCGAGATCGCGCAGCAACGGGTGGTTGCGGACGCGGTCGCCGTCGCCGAGCGGCGTCATCCAGCGATGTTCGCCCGTGTTCATGTCAATGGCCGTCATCCGCGAGTACGGCGGCTTCCAGAGCGGCAGCCCCTGCGGCATGACGGGCGTACGCCGCGGGTTGCCGCCCTCCAGGAACGGCGCGCCGCCGCGGCTGAGCACGTAGCGCAGGGTCGAGTCCTCGCCGGGTCCCGGCTCGCGGAACCGCATGACGGATTGCGCGTTGCGCGACGGGATGTAGATGACGCCGGTCTCGGGATCCACGGCGCCTCCACCCCAGCTCGCGCCGCCGCCCGCGCTCGGGCGGAAGATGGTGCCGTTGAGGGAGAGCGGCGTATACAGGGGGCCCAGCCGGAATCCCTCCACCGCCTCCAGCGCCATCTGCCGGACCTCCGGCGTGAAATCGATCAGGTCATCGATCGACGCTCCCTGGTACTCGAAGGGAGCCGGCCGGGTCGGGAACGGCTGCGTCGGCGCCAGCACCTCCCCCGCCAGGTCGGTGTCGGTCGCCACCGGCCGCTCCTCTATCGGCCAGATCGGCTCGCCCGTCACCCGGTCGAACGCATAAACGAACCCCTGCTTGGTCACCTGCGCCAGCGCCTTCACCCGGCGGCCGTCGACGGTGACGTCCAGCAGGTTGGGGCCGGTCGGGTTGTCGTAGTCCCAGACCCCGTGGTGCACCATCTGGAAGTGCCAGACGCGCTGGCCGGTCTCCAGGTCGACGCAGATGAGGCTCTCGGCGAACAGGTTGTCGCCGACCCGGTGCCCGCCGTAGTAGTCCGACGTGGGCGTGCTGGTCGGCAGGTAGACGTAGCCGAGCTCGGGGTCCGCCGCGATGTTGCCCCAGACGTTGGTGTTGCCCGAGTAGCGCCAGGCCTCGTGCAGCCACGTGTCGGATCCGAACTCGTCGGCGCTCTGCGGCACGGTGTGGAAGTCCCACTTGTGCCGGCCCGTCCGCGCGTCGTAGGCGCGGGCGAAGCCCGGCGCGTTCTCCCTCCGGAGCAGGTAGTCGTGCACCGACGAGCCGACGATGATCGTGTCGCCGACCACGAGCGGCGGCGAGCGGGAAGGAGGCGGCAGCCGGCTGGGGTTGTCGCGCGCCCGCGGGATCCCTTCCTCCAGGCTCACCCGCCCGTTGTCGCCGAAGTCCGCGGCGAGCAGCCCGGTGCGAGCATCCACCGCGGTCAGGTAGCCGTCGCCCGTCCCCCAGATTATCCGCGCCTCTTCGCCGTCCTCCCAGTAGGCCACCCCGCGGTGGTTCCAGGGAGACGGCAGCGGCGGACTGCCGGATTCGTAGACGCGTGGATTGTGGATCCAGAGCGTCTCCCCGGTGTGGGCATCGATCGCGGCCGCCTGGTACAGCGGCGTGGCCAGGTACAGCACGCCGTCGACCATCAGCGGCGTCGCCGACAGGCGGGCAATGCCCGGGCGTGTCACCCAGAGGTCGGGATTCTCGGCCTCCAGGTGCTCGAACACGGTCTCGGCGGCAACGAGGGAGACGCCGTGCTCGTTCTCGACGGGCAGATGCGAGTCCGCGGTGCGCCAGCGCCACGCCAGCTCCAGGTCGCCGAAGTTGTCTCCGTCGATCCGGTCCAGCGGCGAGTACTTCGTGCCCCAGGCGTCCGCCGCATAGGAACGCCACTCGCCGCCGGTGGCCCCCTGCTGGGCGACGGCGGGGAGGGCCGCGAGCCCCGTTACCAGGAATGCTCCGACCAGAGTCCTCTTGTGCTGTCTCATGCGACTCGCGCTTCCCTTCGGTTGCCTCAACGACCGCTGACGACTTGCGGGCAGCTCACCGCCCGGGACGCCGAGCGCGGCCGCGCCCGTGGGCTACTTGAGGTCGGCGAACGCCACGTCGCGAGCCCGGAACGCCGCGGTCAGCAGACGGCCGGCGTTCACCGCGGCCGGCCAGCCGGCGTAGAACGTGACATGCAGCACCACCTCGGACAGCTCCTGCGGGGTCACGCCGTTCTGGTCCAGGGCGCGATCGATGTGCAGCCGCAGCTCGTTGGTGACGTAGAGCGCCTGGTTCACCGCCACCGTGACGAGGCTGCGGTCGCGCTTCGACAGCGTCGGCCGCTCCCAGATGTCGCCGTACAGCAGGCTGTTCCGCAACGCTCCGAGCCGCGGCACGGCCGCGTACGCGTCACTCAGACCGCCCGGCGTCGTCACCGCTTCCTCGAGATCGGGGGCGCGCGGCAGGTCGCCCAGGGTCACTCCCCGTGCCTCGAACGCCTCGGCCGCCGTCAGGGACGCCTGCACCCCGGTCGGCCAACCGGCGTAGAAGGTGACGTGCAGGATGATCTCTGAGATCTCCTCCGGCGTCAGCCCGTTGTCGAGGCCGCGCGGGATGTGGATTGCCAGCTCCTCGCGGGCCAGGGCCTGCAGAACGGCGATCGTGATCAGGCTGCGATCCCGCTTCGACAGGTAGGGACGCTCCCAGACCTCGCCGTAGACCAGGGTGTTTCGCAGCTCACGCAGATAGGGCGAACCGGCGTACAGGTCGGGCGCCGGCAGCGCGGGCACGTCGACCTGTTGCGCCGCCGCGGGCGCCGCGCCGGCGGACGGCAATCCGCAGGTCACCACGACCGCGACCAACGCTGCGACCTGAACCAGCCGTGATCTCTTCATGGTTCGTACTCCTCAACGGTGCCCGGATTCTCTCAACCGTCGAGCGGCTTCCTCCGCGACCGCTCGGCTCCCGGACGCAATGGTACCCCGGTCGAAGCGAATCGTACGGAGTCGAAGGGACTGCGCCGCTACGGGAGAATCCGGAGCAGGGCCACGGTCAACGTCACGATTCCAAGGCCCTGAAGCCACAGTGCGCGATAGATGTCGGCCTTGAACTCGGCTATCTCCTGCCGCACACGTTCGATGTCGATGCGGGTGGCGACGTCGTGCGCCAGCGGGATCGCACCTGCCGCCGCCTTGGCGGTGGAGTCGTCGACTCCCGCCGCGCGGAACGCTTCGTAGACTTCGGTCACGAGATGACTCACCGGTTCCCTGCCCTTCCTGGTGGGGGTTCGGAAGCAGAGACAATTCGAGTATACGGGATCGCCGCGGCGGGTTGGGCATCAGAAACCCGGCCGCCATTCCCAGGCGCAAACCTGGGTCGACCCGCGCAGCCACTCCAGCGCTGGTGAACCGATCGGGCTGCCCGGAGGCGCAACAGGCATGGGCGCGGCCGGATTCGGAACGGGACCACCCGGTCGCTCGAGGAAGCGTTCAATCTCGCGCCGCAGCAATCGATTGTGGGTATCGGTCGCCGATCGTCGGGTGTGGAGAGTGTGGATGCGCTCCAGTGTCTCCGCCGCGTGGGCGCGCACCTCCGCCATGGGAGCGCCCTCGGCGAGTCCCATCAACCGTTCGACGACAACCCGCTGCACCGCCCGCCGGACCGCGCGCGCGTACGCGGATTCGGCCGGCGTGTCGAAGACACCCTCCACCATCGCTTCCAGTACCTCCTCCAGGTCCGGCAGGGTGTCGTCGAGCATGGCCTGCTCGACCAGGCGGGCAGCCCGGGACGGGACGAGCATCCGCGAGACGGTCAGATCCGCCGCGACGATGGCCGGCGTCAGCGCATCGAACACCGGACCGGTCCGGCGCGGGAACAGCTCCCGATGCGGGCCGTGGCCCGGCGGCCGTGGAGGAATCCGTTGCAGCACGCTTTCCGGCAGCGCCAGCTCCGCCGGGTCGAGCGTGCGCAGGAGCGCCGCCAGCGCCGCCCGCTGGCGATCGCCCGGGACGGGGCTCACCGGCACGCGGCCGTCGCCCCGCAGCGCATAGACGTAGTCCACCCCGCCGAGCGCGGACGCCGCGGCATCGACCTGGTAGCGGTGGTGCAGGTAGAGCGGCACCAGCGCTTCCTCCAGCGTCGCCAGCGGGCGCCCGGCGGGAATCGCGCTCTCGCCGAAGCGGTCGAGGGCGACGCGGCGCACTTGCAGCATCCGCTCCAGCTCGCGGGCGGGGTCGGTGCCGTTGGCCCACAGGTGGACCCGCGGGTGTGCGGCGGCATCCTGGTTCGTCAGGTAGCGCAGGTCCTCGTCCCACGCCTCGTCGAGCAACCGCTGCAGCGCGGACGCCGTGTCGGTCCCGTCCGGATAGTCCTGGTAGCCATAGGCGATGGCCACTTCGTCCCATTCCCCGATGCCGACGTCGTAGGCGTCCGACAGGTCGATCTGCGCGTCCGGGCCCAGCGTCACGAGCGGGTGCGGGTAGTCCATGACCGAGATCCGTCCCTGACTGCTCGCGTAGTAGTTGTGGCCGAGCCCCAGGGTGTGCCCTACCTCGTGCGCGGACAACTGGCGGATCCGCGCCAGCGCCAGATCCGCCAGCTCGGGCACTTCTTCGTCACCGCGCAGATAGGGCGAGAGCAGTCCCTCGGCGATGAGGTAGTCCTGCCGGACGCGCAGGGAACCGAGCGTGACGTGTCCCTTGATGATCTCGCCCGTGCGCGGATCGGTCACCGAGCTGCCGTAGCTCCAGCCCCGCGTGGAGCGGTGCACCCACTGGATGACGTTGTAGCGCACGTCGAGCGGATCGGCTCCCTCCGGCATCAGCTCCACGCGGAAGGCGTCCCGGTACCCGGCCGCCTCGAACGCCTGGCTCCACCAGCGCGCGCCATCCAGCAGCGCCGAGCGGATCGGCTCCGGCGTGCCCCGATCCAGGTAATAGACGATGGGCTCGACCGCCTCGCTGGTCTCCGCGCCCGGGTCGCGCTTCTCCAGGCGATGCCGGCGCAGATAGCGGCGGGTCATCGGATCGCCGAGCGGGGCCGCGTAGTCGACGTAGGAAACCGCGCCGTACCCGGCGCGCGGATCGTAGGGCCGCGGCGTATAGCCATCATCGGGCAGCGCGATGAAGGACTGCCGCTGCCGCACCGTCACCGCTTCGGCGCTGGGAGTCACCGCGTCGATGGAGCCGCGGCCGAAGCCGGGTCCGTCCCCGCGGCTCTCGCGCGCAAACGTGAGCGTGGCCTCCATCTCGGTGTTCTCGGGAAACGCCATCGTCCGGGCGAGGTGGACGGCGCTGCGCCGGCCGTCGAGCCGGTACGCGCCGGGCAGGCGATCCGCGACGCCGTGGACGTCGCGCAGCAGGAACGGCGTGGCGTCGACGAGGAAGCGATCGTCGGTGCGCGCGGCGGCCGTGAACCCGAACAGAATCGAGGTGGCGAAGGCGTCCTCCACCGCCCGCCGTTCGTCCGGGTTCGAAGTGTCTGCGCGGTAGGCGTAGTTCGGCTGAACCATCAGGATCTTGCGGCCGACCCGCTCGAACCGCACGATGCGCGTGCCGCCGAGCTGCCCGCGGTCCAGACCGATATCGTTCGATCCCACCCCGGCGGCGAGCGCATTGACGTACAACACCTCGACGCCGAGACGGCCGATCTCCAGCCAGAGCGTCCCGGCGTCGTCGTCCCAGTAGAGCGGAAAGAAGCCGTCCAGCCGCTCGAACCCGGCCGTATGCGACTCGATGGCCGGCAGGCCGCCCTCCCGTGCGCCGGCCGCGGCCGGCCAACCGAGCGCGGTCGAAATTGCGATTGCCGCTGCCGCCCGCAACGTGAACCTGGCCCTGATCATCCGCTCTCTCCTTCGGCGAGTCCGTTTCCGCCGGCAGCGTAGCACGCAGTTGGAGCGCCCGCGGCCCGACGCGGCGCGGGAAACGCGGTGGCAACGGAGGGCCGGTCGGTCAGTTGCGGAATGGCTCGGACTCGTCGACCACCACGCGGAAGCGGCGGAAGCGACTGTAGGTGGCCACGCCTTCGACCTCCGAGCCGCTCTCCAGATTGTGGTAGCGCTCGCGCATCTCCACCGGTGCGGGGTGTTCCAGCTCCGCGGGCATCCCGTAGCGGACCGCGACGAGCGATTCGACGTCGTTGCCGTCGAGAGCCAGCTCGCTGGCCAGCACGCGGCCGCTCGCAGCCTCGATCCAGAAGTGGCCTCGCGCGGGCACGTTCTCGCGATCGCCCCCGCGGACTACGGTGGTCGGCGCCGTTTCCCGGTAGGCGACGACCCACACGCCGGCGCTCTCCGGCAGGTCGACGCCCAGGCCCGGCGGACGGTCCGCTACGCGCTCGAACGCGAACCGCCGCTTGTACGACTCGCGCAGAAAGAGGAGCGCGAAGGTCGGCGTGTTGGTGGTGCGCCGGACGTCGCCGACGTTGTAGCGCGCGCTCTCCGCCAGAATCCCCCGCACCCGGTCGTCCAGCGACGCCCCCGTGTCGAGAAAAAGCCCGGCCAGCCGATCATCGCGATCCCGGACCCGGCTGCCGTTGGCTTCGAAGACGTCCCGGAAGCCGAAGTGCCGGCGGGCGCCCTCCGGCTGGACCAGGAGATAGTCCGAACGCAGCGTAGCGCGTTGGACGGCGTCGTTCCCGCGCCGCTGGAAGACGCCGGACTGCGTGGCCCGCTGCTCGTACCGCTCCTCCATCACGACGCCCGAAAGCTGCGCGTGGAGCTGCTCGACGTAGTGCGTCGCACGGACGAGCACGAGCCAGAGCGACGGCTCCTGCGCCAGACCCGGCAGCGCCGGAGCCAGGGTCAGGGTCAGCGCCAACACCGGAATCAACGTCCGAATCCCGGTGGGCGCCGTACTGCCCCTGGCGGCCTCGTTGTCCATGTTCGCCTCCGTCCCACCTGTCACAGGAGTGGCCTCGGACGACGACGCCGGCGCCCGCGCTCGATCAATCGCGAAACGGCGCCGACTCCTCCACGAGCACCTGGAAACGCCGGAAGCGGCTGTAGGTCGCCGTACCCTCCACGCGCGAACCGCTGCGCCGATTGTTGTATCGCTCCCGCATCTCGACCGGTACGAGGTGGTCCAGCTCGTCCGGCCTCTCGTAGCGGACGGTGACCAGCGACTCGAGCCCTTCGTCCTCCAGCGCGAGCTCCGTGACCAGGACGCGACCCGTGCGCGGGTCGATCCAGTAGCGGCCCCCGGCCGGCAGGTTGCCGCCTCGACGACGGCGGATCACGGTGGTCGGCCAGGTCTCCCGGTACGCGATCACCCAGACGCCATCGTCATCCGGCTCGTCGATCCCGAGGCTCGGAGACCGGTCTCGCACGCGTTCGAACTCGAACCGCGGCTTGTACGACTGCCGCAGGAAGAGCAGCGCCAAGGTCGGCGTGTTGGTGTTGCGCTGGATGTCGCCGACGTTGTAGCGCGCGCTGTCGGTCAGGATGCCCTGCACCCGCCGGTCCACCGTCGACCGGCCGTCGAGAAAGAGCTGCGTCAGCCGCTCCTCCCGATCGCGCACCCGGCTGCCGTTGGCCTCGAAGACGTCCCGGAAGCCGAAGTACCGCTCGGAGCCTTCCGGACGCACCAGGAGATAATCCGAGCGCAGGGTGACCCGCTCGTAGGAATCGTTCCCGAACCCGAAGCCCGGCGACGACGCTCGCTGCTGATAGCGCTCCTCCATCACCACGCCGGAGAGCTGCGCGTGCAGTTCCTCGACGTACTCGGTGGCCCGCGCGAGCAACTGCGGCAGCGAGGGTTCCTGGGCCCGACCGGGGCCTGCGGACACCAGGGCCAGCGTCAAGGCGACGCCCGCCGCCGGCGCCGCGCGCCCTGCCGCCGCCAGGCGCGACCACCGGCGCGCGCAGGAAACGATGCCGGTCCGTGTCCAACGTCGACCCATGGGCTTCAGGCGACTATACCGCCGTCGGGCGAAGCGAGCCACCGTCGAGCAGCCGCGCTCGACACGGCGCACTCGCGAGCCGCGCCCGGCGCAGCCGCGCGACGGACTCAGTTGCGGACCGGCGCGGACTCCTCGACGAGCACCTGGAACCGGCGAAAGCGCCTGTACGTCGCCGTGCCCTCGACGCGAGACCCCGTCAGGAGATTGCGGTAGCGTTCGCGCATCTCGACCGGCACGAAGTGCCCGAGCGTGTCGTTCGCCTCGTAGCGGACGGTGATGAGCGCCTCGAGGCTGTCGGAGTCCAGGACGAGCTCGCTGAGGAACACACGGCCGGTCGCCGGTTCGACCCAGTATCGCCCGCGGACGGGCAGGCGCTGATCGTCCCGCCCGCGAATCACGGTGATCGCTCCCGTTTCCTCGTAGTCGACGACCCACAGGCCCAGGCCGCGTCCGGGTGCATCGATTCGCAGGCGGGTGGTGGCGTCGGTTCCGCGGCGGAACTCGAATCGGTCCTTGTACGCGGAACTGAGAAAGAGCAAGGCCATGGTGGGCGTGTTGATGTTGCGCTCGACGTCGCCGACGTTGTAGCGGGCGCTGTCGGCCACGATTTCCCGGATCCGCCGGTCCACCGATGCGGAGCGGTCGAGAAAGAGCTCCATCAGGCGTTCCTCGCGGTCGCGAACGGCTCGTCCGTTGACTGCGAAGACATCCCGGAAGCCCAAATGACGTTCGGATCCCCGGGGCTGCACGAGGAGGTAGTCCGAAAGGAGCGTCACGCGACCGATTCGCGGAATCTGCCTGGCATACTGGGGCGGCACCCGCGAACGCTGCTCGTACCGCTCCTCCATCACCACGCCGGCGAGCTCCCGGTGCAGCTCGTCGACGTATTGGGTCGCCTGCGTCAGCACGGCAGCCAGCGAGGGCTCCTGCGTGCCGCCCGCCGCGGGCGTCTGCGTCAGGGCGAGCGCGACGAGCGATGCCGACCGCATACGGGTCACGGAGAATCTCATCGTTCTCTCCCGTTTCCCCGATGGGCGCCCCGCCGGCGGCGCGGGAATCGCCCACCGGCCGCGCGTGACCGGCAGGAGGTCAAGCATAGCCCGGTCGCCGGCGGATCGCGTGCGCGGATCGTGTGTTACCGTGCGCAGCGAAGGAGTCCCGACATGCACCATTCGATTCCAGTCGGCCGCCGCGCTTCCCTGCTAGCCGCAACGCTCCTGTTGGCGACCGCCGGTCCCGTGGCGGGTCAGAGCCCGGCGGACGCCGAATTCGTCCCCGTCACCGACGCCATGCTGCAGAGCCCCGCGGACGGCGACTGGTTGATGTGGCGCCGCACGCTGGACGGCTGGGGCTACAGCCCGCTCGATCAGATCGATCGCGACAACGTCGGCGACCTGCGCATGGTGTGGACGCGGGCGCTGGGGCCCGGCGCACAGCAGGGCACGCCGATCGCCTACGGCGGCACGCTGTACATGCCGAACCCGAACGACGTCATCCAGGCGATCGACGCGGTGACCGGCGACCTGCAGTGGGAGTACCACCGCGATATCCCCGACGACGTCAACGACTATCTGGGCGGACTGATCAGCGTCAACCGCAACATCGCGATCTGGGACGACATGATCATCGACACCGCCAACGACGATTACGCCTTCGCGCTGAACGCCACGACCGGCGAGCTGGTCTGGGAGACGCAACTCTTCGACTACACGCAGAATCCCGCCCGGCACTCGGCCGGCCCCATCGTCGCCGACGGCAAGGTGATCTCCGGGCGGAGCTGCCGCCCCCGGCGCGGTCCCGAGGCCTGCGTCATCATGGCCCACGACGCCCGGACCGGCGAGGAGATTTGGCGGCGCCGACTCATCCCGGCCCCCGGCGAGCCGGGCGACGAGTCGTGGGGCGGCGTGCCCTACGAGGAGCGAGCCCACGTCGGCTCGTGGATGGTGCCGAGCTTCGATCCCGAGCTGAACCTGGTCTACGTCGGGACGTCGGTCACCTCGCCGGCGCCCAAGTTCATGCTGGGCGGGGTCGACAACAAGCACCTCTACCACAACTCCACCCTGGCGCTGGACGCCGACACCGGCGAGATCGTGTGGTACTACCAGCACCTGAACGACAGTTGGGACCTCGACCATCCGTTCGAGCGGCTGCTGGTCGATACCGCCGTCGCGCCGGATGCGAGCGAGGTGACCTGGATCAACCCGCGCATCCAGCCCGGCGAGGTCCGCCGCGTCGTGACCGGGGTTCCCGGCAAGACCGGCGTGGTCTACACGCTCGACCGGGAGACCGGCGAGTTCCTCTGGGCCAGGAACACCGTCACGCAGAACGTCATCAGCGACATCGACGGGGCCACCGGCGCGGTCACCGAGAACGCCGAGCTCGTCTTCAGTGCGGAGGGCCAGGAGGTCCTCGCCTGCCCCACCTGGAACGGCGGCAAGGACTGGGAGGCCGGCGCCTACAGCCCCCTGACCAACACCATGTACATGCCGCTGCGCAACGCCTGTGCGCGCATGCTGGCGACCACCGCGCCGGGAACCTCGCACTACGCCCTCGCCGTCCGCAACCAGATCGCGCCCGGCACCGACCAGGTCGGTACGGTCCACGCCATCTCCGCCGAGACGGGCGAGACGGTGTGGCTGCACGAGCAGCGCGCGGCCACGATGTCGCTGGTAGCCACCGGCGGCGGGCTGGTCTTCGGGGGCGACAACAACGGCCGGTTCAAGGCGTGGGATCAGGAGACCGGCGAGGTCCTCTGGGAGATCAACCTCGGCTCGGCGGTGACGAGCTTCCCGATCAGCTACGCGGTGGACGGCAAGCAGTACATCGCGGTCGGTACCGGGACCGCCAGCACCGCTTCTCTGTTCGGCCGGCTGACGCCGGAGATCCGGCCCAGCGCCGGCAACAACCTGTTCGTCTTCGCGCTCCCTTGACGCGCCGGGGACGCCATCCCAACAAGGCGCTCTCGGCCGCCTTCGTCCGTTCCGCCCCGCCCGGCAGGCACGCGGACGGCAATGGTCTGTACCTGTTCGTCCAACCGACCGGGACCCGAAGCTGGATCCAGCGGTTCGTCGTCCGCGGACGGCGCCGCGAACTCCGACTCGGCGCCGCCGCGCTCGTCCCGCTCGCCAAGGCCCGCGAGCAGGCCCTCGCCAAACGCATGCTGGCCCGGTCGGGCGGCGAGCCTCTCTCGGAGAAACGCCGCGTCCAGGGCGTTCCCACCTTCGCCGAAGCCGCCCGGCGTGTCCTCGAACAGAAGCGCGACGGCTGGCGCGGCCGGTGGCACGTTCACAACTGGAGGCGGAGCATGGAACGGTACGTCTTCCCCCCGCGTCGGCGACCGGCCCGTCTCCGAAGTCAACACGACCGACGTGCTGGAGATCCTCACGCCGATCTGGCACGTCAAGGCGTTCACGGCGACAGCGCGCAGGTCGGTCGTCGTGCAAGTGCCAGTCATATCGGCTAGGCTGACCTGCGCTGGCTGCTGGGCGAACCGACGTCGGCCGCTCCCAAGGGGAGAACGATGGAACCTTCGAGACCCGTCGCTTGGCAACCCGACCGGCTGCTGCGCGTCTTGCTCACCTGGACTTCACTAACAACACTGGTGTTCTGGCTGCCAACCGTCCGCTGCGCGTTCGACGGCCGCAGCTACGAATGGGGACTCTGGGGCATGCGAGGAGCCGGCCTCTCGGGCGACTACTGGTTCCCAGTTCTCGGAGCGGCGCTGGCGTGCTGGCCGGTGACTCGTGGCTGGCGCGGGGCTCGCCCGCCGTTCCGCTGGGTGTTTCCGGCATGGCACGCCGCTCTGGCAGTCGTCATCACAGAAAGAGCGGTCGCGCTTGGCGACAGGCTCACGTTGCAGCTCGGCACGCTGGGCGTGATCATCCCGCTGCAACTGGTAGGGCCGTTGTTGTTCGGAACGGTCGCCTGCATGGCGATCTACTGGGCGCTATGCGATCTCCGCTCCCCCGCGCAACGGTTGGTCGCACCGCACGACCCGATCGACCGCTCGTTGGCGAGAGTGCTGCTGGCGTTGCTTCCCGTGAGTTTCGTCCTGCTCAGGTTCGGCGAGCCCCACGGGCTGACCGACTTGGTCGGCGTGATCATCGTCGGCGGGTTGTGGTTCTTTCTGCCTCGTGTTCTGCAACCCTGGCTCGTACGAGACTAACTGGTCGTGGGGGGGTGCGAAGAGCCCCGTGGCGGAAGCCCTGGAAGCCCGAAGGCTCGTTGAGCGGCGCGTGACCGTGGTGGACGTGGTCAGCGCGAGACTCGATAGAGCGCTGAGGTCATCCCTACTGCCGCCGAGGTCGTCACCGGCGGCGACCGTGGGGCTCAGCATCCTCACCAGAGGGCGCAACTGACCACCCCTCGCTTGCGGATCTCAGTGACCGGCGGCGCCGGGTTCGGGGCCACCCTGAGCGCCATCGTCCGGATCGTCATCCGTGAGCTTCCCGAGAGCAACTTCGACAGCGCGGACTCGATCATCAAGACCGCGCACGTCCGTCCGGATCTCCGCATGATGGGTCTGCGTATCGGAGCGCAGATCGTCGATCCGGACGTCCGTCCGAGATGAGCCTGGAAGAAAGGCGAGGACGATCTGGACGACCGCAAGCGCGGCGATGGTGAGCGTCAGCCACCACATCCTCTGCCCCTGTGTGTCCGATGCCTGAATCGATCTTCGGTGGATTTCAGCTATCGCCGAGTTTCCCCACTGGCCATCCCTCACAATCTGACCGATGAGTTGCTCGTACGTCATCGCCCGGAGTTCCGTAGCCGAAGGGAGGGTCGGTTGCCCGGAGCCCTGCGGGTCAGTCATGAACGGAGATTCTACGTCGGGCCGGCCTCCGCGAAGCGGCTCGTCGATTCGCGCAAGTGCTTGACGTGGCCGGTGACTGCTTCGTACGGTGGGTCCCCGCAGCCTCCGACGAGATTTTCCGCGTGGTTCTCGGGCGGACCGCCGGGCGTTTCAGGGTCGCGGGAGACGGGTAGACTACGATGCGATGCGGTCCGCGGGGGGCGTCGGTGGTCCTGTGGATTCCCGACACGAATGGGGGAAGCGACGAGAGAATCATGGTCGAGATGCGACACGTAAAGCACTTCGTATGAGTGTCTTACGGAGATCATACAGCTCACGCTGCCCTGACGCGCCGGGGACGCCATCCCGACAAGGGGCTCTCGGCCGCCTTCGTCCGTTCCGCGCCGCGTGGAAGGTACGCGGACGGCAATGGCCTGTACCTGTTCGTCCAACCGACCAGGACCCGAAGCTGGATCCGGCGTTTCGTCGTCCGCGGACGGCGCCGCGAACTCGGACTCGGCGCCGCGACGCTCGTCCCCTCGCCACGGCCCGTGAGCGCGCCTGCTGGCCCGGTCGGGCGGTTTTCACGATGAAGAAGCGAGAAGTGACGCACGGCGCACCATGGTGGTTGCGCCGCGTCGGAACGGCGCTCGCCGTCTGCAGCCTCGTCTACGTCGCCGTGCGGTTCCTGGAGTATCGCGCCGATCTGGCCGTGGCGCTCGTGCCGCGGGCCGTCTGGCTTGCGGTACCGGCGCTAGCGTTGCTCTATGCCGCCGGCGGCGTGCTGCTGGCCTGCGCTTGGCGGGATTTGCTGGCGACGAACGGCGAGCGTCCTGGACTGCGCTGGTCCGTCGGCACTTACGGCCTCTCACAACTGGCGAAATACATTCCGGGCAACGTCTTTCACTTCGTCAGCCGCCAAGCCCGGGGGGCGGCCGATGGCCTGCCGCACGGCGTCCTCGGCCGGTCGTCGCTATACGAGTTGCTGTCGCTGGCGGCGGCCGGCGCCATTATCGGCCTTTGGGCGCTGCCGTTGGTCGATGGCAGGCTCGGGTGGCTGTCGACTCCCCATGCCGGTGCGGCGGTCGTCGTGCTAGGTCTCCTGGCGGCGCGGGTGACGGCGGGCGCGCGGATGGCCAGGGTGCTCGGCGCCCACCTCCTGATTCTGCTGTTCGGCGCGGTTGTCTTTCTTTGGTTGCTCAGCCTACTCGACGCGCTGCCCGACTCGGCCGCGTGGCTGTCCTTCTGCGGCGCCTACACGCTCGCCTGGCTGGCAGGTTTCGCCACGCCTGGCGCACCCGCGGGGCTCGGCGTGCGCGAGTTGGTGCTGTTGTTCCTGCTGCGCGGTGACGTGCAGGACGAAGAGTTGCTGCTGGCGGTCACGCTCGCACGGGTGATCTCCGTGCTGGGCGACACGCTGTTCTTCTGCGCCGCCGCCTGGGCCGCTAGTGGACTGTCCTTGAAGAAAGCTCTTCCATGAGTGAAGCGCCGCATGGGGTCGGCGTACTTCCACCGGAGAGGCTTCTCACTTTTCGCGTAGACGTCCGTGTACCGCCGCAGCTTGCGCGCCAAGTCATCCGCGGAGCCGGCCCTGCACATGACCCTCGGGTGGGAGTGCGGATGCTGCGGGCATCGGCACCCGACCGTTTCAACAGGCGTGACAGTGCCTGGAGGACGATCACCGACCAGGAGCTCAACACGTTTTAGTAGACACGCCACTCAATAATTTAGTAGCATGCCTACACAATGACAGAGCCCCCGAACAACCGGGTCGAGCTGCTCTACGGCACCCTCGACCTGCTGATCCTGCGCACCCTCCTCTACGGGCCCTCGCACGGCCACGCCATCGCCAAGCACATCCAGCGCGTCTCGGAGAACGCGCTGCAGATCGAGACGGGCTCGTTGTACCCCGCCCTGCACAAGCTGGAGGGGCGCGGCTGGATCGCGGCCGAGTGGAAGAAGTCGGACAAGGGCAAGCGCGCCCGCTACTACCACCTCACCGCGGCCGGCCGCAAGCACCTCACGGTGCAGCAGTCGCGCTGGGAGGCGCTGTCGGTGGCCATGGCCCGGGTGCTGCGGCCCGCCGAATAGAGGGAGGCACGATCATGTGGCGGCAACTCCATCTCCGGCTGCGCTCGCTCTTCCGCCGGCATGGGCAGGAAAGCGAGCTCGACGAGGAGATCCGATTTCATCTCGCCAACGAGACCGAGGAGCTGATGGCCGCCGGGATGTCACCCAAGGAGGCCCGCGCTGCTGCGCAGCGCGATTTCGGCAACGTGACGCTCATCCGCGAGTTGACCCGCGAAGCCTGGGGCTGGGCTCCTGCCGAGCGCTTCCTTCACGACATTCGCTCCGCGATACGGGGGGTGCAGAAGGCCAAGGGCTGGGCGCTCGTCGTGCTGGCCTCGCTCGCCTTGGGCATCGGCGCCAACACCGCGCTCTTCAGCGCCGTCGACGGGCTGCTCTTCAGGACGATTCCGGTCCCGGACCCCGACGGTCTCGTACGCCTGCGTTGGACCGGCGACAACGGCGCCAGGCATGTTGGGATCTCCTACGGCTACACCCGGGGAGACGGCGTCCAGGGGTACTTCTCCTACCCCGTCTTCGAAGCCCTGCGGGACGCCAACGAGACGCTCTCCGGGCTGTTCGCGGTGGCGCAGACGCCGTTGACCCTGATCGTCGACGGCAGGGCCGAGGTCGCAACCGGCTTCGCCGCTACCGGCGGCTACTTCGGGGTCCTCGGCCTGCGGCCGGCCGCGGGCCGCGCCATCGGCCCCGACGACGACCGGCCGGGAGCCGAGCCGGTGGCGATGATCAGCCATCGGTTCCGGCAACGCCGCTTCGACGCGGACGAGGAAGCGGTAGGCAAGGTCATCCGCGTGAACGACGTCCCCACCACCATCGTGGGCGTGCTCCCCCCCGGCTACACCGGCATTCGGCGGCCGGACGCCGCCGCCGCCGACGTGCACCTGCCCCTCGCCACCCTGCCCCTGCCGGAACGCGACGATCGCCTGGCGGACGGGACGACGTGGTGGCTCCCGATCATGGGGCGGCTGAAACCGGGGGCGACCGCGGCCCAGGTGCAGGGCAACCTGGACGGGGTGCTCCGGGCCGCCGCGCAATCGGCGCTGGCGTCGCACCTCGACGGCCTGTCCGAGGAAGAACGGGCGCTCCCGCGGAACCGCGATCTGAGCGCCGAGCCGCGGCTGCTCGTCGATTCCGGCCGGCAGGGCCTCTACGACGCGAATCCCCGGTCGTCCGGCCAGGCCCTCGTCCTGGGCGTCGTCGTCGCCCTCGTCCTGCTCATCGTGTGCGCCAACGTGGCCACGCTGCTGCTGTCGCGGGCGGTGTCACGACACCGCGAGGTGGCGATCCGCATGTCGGTCGGCGCTTCGCGGGGACGGCTGATTCGGCAACTGGTGACCGAGAGCCTGTTCCTGTCGGCGACCGGTGGGGCGCTCGCGCTGCCTGTTGCCTGGGCGGCGCGTGGACTGCTGCCGTTCGGCCAGACGAGCCCGTTCGACTGGCGGGTCTTCGCGTTCGCCGCGATGCTGAGCCTGGCCGCCGGGATGATGTTCAGTCTCGTGCCGGCCCTGCGCGCCACCCGCGCCGAGCCGTTGGACGCGCTCAAGGAACAGAGCCGGAGCGTGACCCTGTCGCGCTCCCGGCTGAGCCGGGCGTTGATCGTGGTCCAGGTCGCGTTGTCGCTGGCGCTGCTGGTCGGCGCCGGGCTCTTCCTCAAGACCCTGGCCAACCTGCGAGGCGTCGACGTCGGGTTCAATCCGGAGCAGGTGCTGCTGTTCCAGATGGACTCGGCGCGGAGCGGCTACGGCCCCGAGGAGTCGGTCGCGCTCTACGCCAGGGTCCGCGACAGCGTGCAGCGGCTGCCGGGCGTGCGCTCCGTCACCATGGCGCAGCAGGCGCTACTGGCCGGCGGGAGGTCGAGGGGCACGGTCCACGTCGAGGGCGGGACCGACCCGGGACGCGCCACGCACATGATGACCGTGGCGCCCGGCTTCTTCGACACGATGGAGATTTCGCTGCTGGCGGGACGCGCCTTCGAGGCCCGCGACGACGCGGACGCGCCGAGGGTCGCAGTGATCAACGCAGCCGCCGCGACGGAGCTGTTCGGGGTCGAGAATGCCGTCGGCCGGCGGTTCGGTTTCGACCAGGAGGAGCGCGGCGAGATCGAGGTCGTTGGCGTCGCCCGGGACAACCGCTACGACGACCTCCGGGGCGCGGTGCCGCCGACGGTGTTCCGCTCGGCCGTGCAGTCTCCCCTGCGCGCCGCCACGTTCGCGGTCCGGACCGGCGGCCCCCCGAACGCCCTGACGCCGGCGGTGCGCGAAGCCGTCCGGCAGATCGACCCGCGGCTCCCGATCATGAACGTCACCACCCAGACCGCGGCGATCGAGCAGCGGTTGTCCGACGAGCGCCTCTACGCCCTCGCCTATACCGCCTTCGGCGGCCTGGCGACGCTGCTGGCCGCCATCGGGCTGTTCGGGCTGGCCTCGTACACCGTCACGCAGCGCACCAACGAGGTCGGCATCCGGATGGCACTCGGCGCGCCGTCGACGGGCATCGCCTGGATGGTCCTGCGCGAGTCGCTGGTGCTCGTCGCCGCCGGCGTCGCGGCCGGGGTCGGCATGGTGCTGCTCGCCGGACGCCTGATCGCGAGCCTGATCCACGGTCTCGCCCCCACCGACCCGATCACGATCGTGCAGGCGGCTGCGCTGCTGGCGGGAATCGCGGCGGCGGCTGTCTGGTTCCCCGCGCGCCGCGCCGCGCGCGTCGACCCCCTGACCGCCCTCCACAAAGAGTGAGTTCAGTGGCCGCCGTGCCGACCCGGCTGGGCCGGACGGGTGCAAGACAAGCTGCCGGCGGCCAGTAGCTTTCCCGTTTGGCAAAGTGGAAGTCAACGCGCGAATCGTGGCTGGAGTTCCGCAAGCAAGTCCCGTACTATGAATGACTTGCGAGAAACACAGACTGCCAGCGATGCCTTGACGCCATCGAAGGAGCGCGCCATGTCCCGAGTCCAGCTTGCCATCAACGTGACCGACCTCGACAAGGCGATCACATTCTATTCCCGCCTGTTCGACACTGCCCCCGCGAAGGTGAAGCCCGGCTACGCGAACTTCGCGATCGCCGATCCGCCGCTGAAGCTGGTCCTCTTCGAGAGCCGGGAGGGAGCGACCCTCAATCACCTGGGCGTCGAGGCGGAGACGGCCGAGGAGGTCGCGGCGGCCGAACGCCGCCTGCGCGGGGCCGGACTCGAGACCACCGGCGTCGAGGACGCCATCTGCTGCTACGCGGAGAAGACCGAGACGTGGCTGGTCGACCCCGACGGCGCCCGCTGGGAGTGGTACGTCAAGTCCGGAGACGCCGGGCAACTCCACAAGACGGCCGCCGGCAGCCAATCGTCCTGCACAACCGACGACACCACATCCGCAACCTGCTGCACCTGAGCCGCACGCCCGCCGGCGGCGGAACAGCCTCCGCGCCGGGCCTGCCGCCCCGCCGTGCAAGCAGCGGTAGATCCACGTAGCGGTAAGATGCCCGGGTCGTCGGTCGGATCGCCGGCTCTCCCCGCGTATGGAGGTATCGAGATGCCGTACCTGTCACGCGCCGCACGATTCGCACTGCACGCCGCTATCGCCCTGCCGTTGCTGACCACGTTCTCGCCGGTCGTCCACGCACAGACGTCCTCGGACTTCGTGCCGGTCACCGACGCCATGCTCGAGGATCCGGCGCCGGCGGACTGGCTGACGTGGCGCCGCACGCCCGACGGCTGGGGCTACAGCCCGCTCGACCAGGTCGACCGCGACAACGTCGGCAGTCTGCGCATGGTCTGGTCGCGCGCCCTGACCGAGGGCAGCCAGGAAGGGACCCCGCTGGCCTACGGGGGCGTGCTCTACATGCCCAATCCCGGGGACGTCATCCAGGCCATCGACGCCGAGACCGGCGATCTCGTCTGGGAGTACCGCCGCGACAATCCGGAAGACGTCACCGAGTACGTCGGCAATCTCACGACGAACCGGAACATCGCGATCTACGGCCGCCACATCATCGACACCAGCGTCGACAATCACGTCTTCGCCCTCGACGTCGAGACGGGCCGGCTCGCCTGGGAGACGCCGATCCTCGACTACACCAGGAACCCGGCCCGCCACTCGTCGGGACCGATCATCGCCGGCGGCAAGGTCGTGTCCGGGCGAAGCTGCATGCCGCGCGGCGGCCCCGAAGCCTGCGTCATCACCGCCCACGACGCGACGACCGGCGAGGAGATCTGGCGGCGGCGTACCGTCCCGGCCCCCGGCGAGCCGGGCGACGAAACCTGGGGCGGCATCCCCTTCGAGGAACGCGTGCACGTCGGATCCTGGATGGCGCCGAGCTACGACCCGGCGCTGAACCTCGTCTACGTCGGCACGTCGGTCACCTCTCCCGCGCCGAAGTTCATGCTCGGGGGCGTCGAGAACCAGCACCTGTACCACAACTCCACGCTGGCCCTCCACGGCGACACGGGCGAGATCGTGTGGTACTACCAGCACCTCAACGACCACTGGGACCTCGATCACCCCTTCGAGCGCATCCTCGTCGACACGGCGGTGGCGCCCGACCCGGCGGCGGTGAGCTGGATCAACCCGCGACTCACCCCCGGCGAGACGCGCCGGGTCCTGACCGGCATTCCCGGCAAGACCGGCGTCGTCTATGCGCTCGACCGGGCCACCGGCGAGTTCCTCTGGGCGCGGCCGACGGTGACCCAGAACGTCATCAGAGCCATCGACGGGGCCACCGGTGACGTCATCGAGAACGCCGAGGTCGTCTTCAGCGCCGAGGGCCAGGACGTGCTGGCCTGCCCCACCTGGATCGGCGGCAAGGACTGGGAGGCCGGCGCCTACAGCCCCCGGACCAACCGCATGTACATGCCGTTGCGCAACGCCTGCGCGCGGATGATGGCCACCCGCGACGGCGGCATGGATCTCTACGCGCTCGCGGTGCGTACCGAGTTCGCCCCGGGCTTCGATCAACTCGGTACGGTGCAGGCGATCTCGGCCGAGACCGGCGCCACCGAGTGGATCCACTCACAGCGAACCGCCACCATGTCGCTCGTCGCGACCGGCGGCGGGCTCGTGTTCGGCGGCGACGTCAACGGGCGCTTCCGGGCGTTCGACGACGAGACCGGCGCGGTGCTCTGGGAAATCAATCTCGGCTCGGCGGTCACCGGCTTCCCCATCACCTACGCGGTCGACGGCCGGCAGTACGTGGCGGTGAGCACGGGGACGGCCGGCACCGCGTCGGGGTTCATCCGGCTGACGCCGGAAATCACGCCGAGCGCCGGGAACAATCTGTTCGTCTTCGCGTTACCGGAGTGACGTGGCGGTCGTCTTGGGCGCGGACGCCGGGACGGTATTCAAGGCCGCAGCAACTCACCTGTGACGAAGACGCGGCGGCACGCGGCGATGACGCCGTCGGGGCGAAAAGTGCATTCGAGCGCGGCGGCTCCGGCCTGTAGCGGGACGATCAGCGACTCGGGAACATCGTCGTCCAGACCGACCACCATCTCCGCGTTCACCGTCGCCCTCAGACCCATGCCCACGTCGATGCCTTCGTGGACGACAGAGCGGAATCCAGGCAACGTGAACAGGACGGCGTAGGTGTCCCGCGGCAGATCCGCGATCCGGTACCGGCCATCGAGGTCGGTCACGTCGAGGCGTGGCTCGCCCAGCGTCGAGCCGACTGCCTGAACGGTGACCCCTGGCAAAGCGTCGCCGGCTGTGTCGAGCACTTGGCCGACGATGACCCCGTCCTGTGCCGACGCGAACGCAGACGCCAGAATGAACGCCGCGAACAGAGCCGAAGCGGTAACTCGCATGGAGAAACCTCCCGTTCGCATCATACCGTGAGCACTCGTCGCTGTAGCGTTGCGTCCATGGTGCAAGAATCAGACAGAACCATCGGGTTGTTGTTTTGAAGAAGGCGACGGTCGTCATTGGCCGTCTCCGAACGGTGACGAGCACGAAAGCGTCCTGCACGTCGAACTCGGGCGGTGGATTGCCGTTCTCCGCCAACGTCCTGCGGGCCGTCTC
Source organism: Acidobacteriota bacterium (assembly GCA_009861545.1). Lineage (NCBI taxonomy): Bacteria > Pseudomonadati > Acidobacteriota > Acidobacteriota bacterium. The sequence continues at coordinate 31,545 of VXME01000150.1, forward strand.
GATGCCGATTCCGAAGCGCTGCATGAAGCCCATGTTCTTCATGGCTTCCGCGATCAGTTCTGCGTCGCCGAGCATGCCTCCACTGCCTCCGGTTCCGATGCCGCGTCAATCCTCTTCGATTATGGCGCGGGCCGCGTGCGGCAAGGGTTCTGTACGCGTCACCAGCCGTACTGGCCCTTCGACACCCGGTCGAACGACTCCCGGACGAGCTCCCGCAGCACGTCCATGTCGATGTCCTCCAGCTTCTTGATGTAGAGGCACGACTTCCCCGTCGTGTAGCGGCCGAGATTTCTCATCAGCGCCTCGTGCCGCTGGAAGCCGGTCATGATGTAGACTGTCAGGCTCTGCTTGCGCGGCGACACGCCGGTCGCCATCCAGTCGCCCTCGCGCCCGGAGGGGTACTTGTAGTGGTAGCTGCCGAAGCCGATGATGCTGTCGCCCCACATCGCGGGCGGCTCACCCGTGACACCGGCCATCAGGTCGACGACGGCGCGGCAGTCCTCCCGGCGTTTCTCGTTCTCGATACCGTCGAGGAAGGCCCCGACGTCCGCGTCGTTCTGCTTCGTCTTCAGCTCGGCCATGGGGCCGAGTGTATCCGCTGAAGACCCCCGCCTGGTCTTGGTGACGAAGACGGACTCGGCCCAAGCGGCGCTATTCCGTGCGCAGCGCCGTCGTCGGCTCCGTCGCCGCCGCCCGCCGGGCGGGCAGCCAGGCGCCCGCGGCTGCTGCCGCGAACAGCAGCACGGCGGCAACTGCGAACGTCGTCGGATCCGTCGGCGCAATCCCATACAGCGGGGGCGCCAGCAACCGGGTCAGCGCGACGGCTCCCAAGAGCCCGAGCACGGTACCGGCGAACGACTGCAGCACGGAGCGCCCCAGGACATGCCGGATCACCGCGCCGCGGGTAGCGCCGAGCGCGACCCGCACCCCGATCTCCCGCGTCCGCGCGCTCGTCTCGTACGCCACCACCGCATACAGGCCGGCGCCGGCCAGGAGCACCGCGAGCAGGGCGAACGCCGCCAGCAGCATCGTGATGAAACGCGGCTGGGCGAGGGTGGCCGCGACCACGTCGTCCATGGCGTGGACGGTGACCGGGAGCTGCGGATCGAGCCTCCACACCTGTTGCTTGAGCAGCCCGATGGGGTCGGAACCGGCGGCCGTCCGGACCAGCACGAACCGGGGCTGTCGCCACATACCGCTCCGACTGGCCCAGGGCAGGTAGATCTCGAACGGGTCCGGCCGGTCGACGTCGATGCCGAAGGCGTTCGTGTACACGCTGCCGGCCACGCCGACCACGGTGAGCCAGTCGCCGTCGTTCAGCAAGGCCAGGCGGGGCATCCGAAAGCGCTGCCCGACCGCGGTGCCGGGCGGCCACAGCCGGTCGGCGAGATCGCGGCTGACGAGCGCGGCATCGGTCCGGGCGGCGTCCGCATCGAACCCGCGCCCCTCGAGAATCGGGATCTCGGCGGCGGCGAAGTAGCGGTTCGGGACGTAGTTGATGGTGACCGCGGCCTGGGCGATGTTCGCCTCGTCGGCGTCCAACCGGCCGAACGAGAACATGGCGGGCAGAAACGGCACCTGCTCGGCCGGCGCGGCGCGCTCGACGCCCGGGACCGCCACGGTCAGATCGGCGAGCTGCGCAAGGAAGCGGGAGCGCGCCTCCGCCCCTTCATAGCGGTCCCCGGACAAGCGGGGCTCCAGCGCCACGGCATCGTCGGCCGTCCAGCCGATGTCGACGTCGAGCAGGGTCCAGAGGGAGCGTCCCATCAGCAACGCGCCGATCAGCAGCACGACGGCCAGGGTGCTCTGCACGGCGACGAGCCCGCCCCGCAGGCGGCCGTGGTCGCTGGCGCGGTGCGACCCGCGTCCCTGGATCTGCCCCATGAGATCGCGGCCTACCGTGAGGAGTGCCGGCGGCAGAGTCGCCGCTACGCCGGCGAACAGGGCCGCCATCGCCGCCCAGGCCGTCACCCGGCTGTCCACGTCGATGGGGTTCAGCAGTCCCCGGCCGAACTCGGGCGGCACGTTGGCGGCGGCGAGTCCGGCCAGCCACCGCGCGAACACCAGCCCGAGCAGCCCCGCCAAGGCGGCGATGAGCACCGACTCGGTAAGGAGCTGACGGCAGAGCCGCGGCCGGCTCGCCCCCGCCGCGGCGCGGATCGCGAACTCGCGCGTGCGGGACAACGCCTGCGACAGGAACAGGTTCGCGGCGTTGGCCCACGCGATTAGCAGTACGCAGGCGGCCAGCCCGAACACCAGGAACAACGCGGCCCGCCGCTGCTGGACCCACGCGAACTGGCCATCGACGCCGAGCCCGGCGAGCTGGTTCAGCGACCTGAGACGGGTGGTGAACCCGGCCGAGGCCCACTCGGGGTTCCACTGGGTGGACAGCGCCGCCGCCCGCGCATCGGCCTGCTCGAACGTCACGTCTCGCCCGAGTCGCGCGCCCACCGAGACCCGGCCCTCGCCCGGATCGCCGGAAGCGGCCCGGCGCCCCACGTCCAACGGCGCCCAGAAGACAGTGTGTGCGTCGGGGAACCGAAACGACGCCGGCATCACGCCCACGATCGTGAGCTCGCCGTCGCTGAAGCGCAGCGGCCGGCCGACGATGGCCGCGTCCCCCCCGAAACGTGTCATCCAGGTCGCGTGGCCGATGATCGCGACGGTGCCGAGCGTCTCGTCCGGCGCAAAGGCCCGTCCGAGCGCGGGCGCGACGCCAAGGAGCGGGAACAGGCCCGGCGATAGGCGGGCGCCCTGCATCGCCTCCGGCTCCCTGCCCCCGATGAAGACACGCTCTACGTGGACGTACGCCTCGACGCCGTCGAACAGCGTCCCCTCGTTGCGCCAGCTCTCCACCATCGCCGCCGGCTGGCCCGGACCGCCGCCGGTCGGTCCGAACCGGTTCAGCTCCACCAGCCGCTGCGCATCCGCGAATGGCACCGCGTTCAGCAGCACGCTGTCGACGATGGCGAACACCGCCGTGGTCATACCCACGCCGAGTCCCAGGATGAGTACCACCGCGAGGGTGAACCGGGGCGCCCGGCGCAGCACGCGCGCGCCATAGCGCACGTCCTGCCACAGCGTGTCGAGCCAGTAGATCGACCCCTGGTTGATCTCCAGGCGCTGCGCGAGTGGCCGCTCGATCAATCCGACAGCCCCATGCAGAATGCGACCGTCCGGTTCAGCCGCCGGACGTCCGGCAAGTCCAACCGTCCGATCCGCGCGCTGATCCGCTCGCGTCGCACGGTGACCGGCTTGTCGGCCATGATCTGTGAGGTCTTCTTCAGGCCGTTAGCCTCGGAGGGTGCAATAGTCGCGCGGAAATCCGGGGCATCGACCAGGGTGGAGGTCATCTGGCACACGATGACCGACGCATGCTCCTGCGGGAACACGTCACTCTGAACAATCACCGCCGGCCTCGGCTTGCCGAAGTCGCCGGGGGCGGAAACCGTCACCACGTCACCGCGCCGCAGCCGCATCGAAATCCGAGACGGCCTCGATCCACGTCAGCGCGTCTGCCTCGCTGGCCGGATCGAGCCTGGTGACCGCATCCGCAACGCGCGCCCGCACCGCGGCGCTACGGGCGTCCGGCAGCGTCAACCGAATCTCGCGTTCTGCGAGTCCGCGACGACGTGCACGCATTGCCCGCATCCGCTCCGCTGGAGAGGCTGGCGTGGCTGTCTGCCCTTCGTCCATGAAGAGCACTGTAACGCGTTACGCCGCGTCCGACAAGGACGCGCGGAACCTCATGCAAAGGACCGTGGCCCCGCCGGACTGGGCGGGGACCCGCGGTCGGGGAAGGAAGGGCGCGACTCCATCCTTGGGCGGAGCCGCGCCCCCGCGAGCTACCAGCTCAACTGCGTCGACAGCCGCAGCATCCGGCCGAGGACGTAGCGGCTCGGCTGCGCCCAGACGCCGGAGGTGTAGTTGGTCGACGCCTCGGCGTACCAGACGTCGGTGTTGGTCACGTTGTAGATCTCGAGCTGCGGGCGGAACTCGACGCCCGCCGCGTTGAAGATCCGCTGGAAGCTGAAGTTCACCATGTTGGTCCGGGGCAACTGGTGGATGGTGCCGGCCGGCGCGACGGGCACCGTGATCGACGACTGCACCATGTCCGGGATGACGGGCATCCCGGGCATGCACGGCGCGCCGTTGATCGTCGCGCCCTGACACGTCGGGGAACGACCGGTGGATCCGCCGTCGGCGGTATAGACGGTGTTCCGGTTGATGACCCAGTTGACCGGCAGCAGCTCGTCCACGCGCTGGATGTCACCGGTCAGCCGGCCGGTGACGCTGTTCAGCACCAGGCTGAACTGCGCGCCGCCGGGCAGCGGGAAGTAGCCGCCGAGCTTGAAGTCGTTCTTGAAATCGACCCCGTCGTAGGCGACCTGCATGCCGCCCGGCAGGCTGACGTTGTAGCGGCTCATGTCGGTTCGGTCGCAGAAGCGATCGCCGTTCGGGTCGCCCCGGTTGTCGCACTCGCTCGTGATCTTGCGCTGCGTCGTCAGGCTGGAGATGAGCTGTCCGCCGCCCGGCAGCCGCGCATTCAGGGCGATCTCGATCCCGTTGTAGACGCCGGTGTGGCCGATGGGGTTGGTGACCAGGTTGTCCACCTGCCCCGCGAGGTCCGCGCTGGCCAGGTCGTACACGTTGAAGACCTCGCCGTTGAGCGGGTTGACCACCTCGACCGCCCGGAACGAGCCCGGCGCCTCCCAGTTCTGGTTGTAGATGAACATCCCCTCGTAGCCGCGGTCGGTGAAGAGGATGTCGTGGAACGACCGGCGGTACCAGCCGACGCTCAGCGAGACGTTGCGCGTGAGCTCCCGCTCCACGCTGACCGAGGTCTCGATGTTCCATTCCCGCACCAGGTTCGGGTCGATATCGTCGAGCCGCCGCGTGCCGAAGTTGGGCGGCAGCCGGTTGAAGTCGAGCTCGTGGTCCTGCACGATGCTGTCGCCGTTCGGGTCGCTCCAGGGCAGGGCAAACGTCGTCAGGGCCATCGGATTCACCCGGTTCGGCAATGCCGTGGTGGTCGGGGTCAGGTACTTGCCGGTGCTGAACTTCAGCGCGGTCCTCGCGTCACCGAAGACGTCCCAGGCGACGCCGATGCGCGGCGACCACTCCGGACCCCAGCACGGCACGCAGGTCACCTCGGCAAAGTCGCGCCCCTTGGCGAAGCGGCCGTCGGGCACGCGCTGCGGCGGCACCGACCCGTTGAGCCAGTCGGCGCGCAGGCCGCCGGTAATCGTGACGCGGTCGACGGTCCAGGCGTCCTGGACGAACCAACCGGTCTCCTTGACCGAGTTCAGCCGGATGAACGGATAGTTGCCCGCCAGCACCTCGTAGGCGCGCCCGTCGCGGATGTTGATCCGGCTGATGTCGCCGTTGTTGAAGCGGTGCTGCTCAGCCGTCCCCCAGGCGTAGGAGAAGCCGGTCTTGAAGTTGTGCGAGCCGGTCACGTAGGAAATATTGGTCATCACCCGCTCGCCCGGCAGGTTCCAGGTGAAGTCCTCCACCGAGTCGAACTGGATGTTTCGGTCGAGGTCGCGCTTGTGCACGAACTGCAGCCAGTTGTCGGACCAGCGCGGAAACACGGTGTTCGGCTGCGGGTCGCTGCAGCAGTCGGCGACACCGGAGCTGCCGTAGCCCGCCTCGAACAGCAACCGGCTGCTGATCGTCGACGTCCACTTCGCCTGCCCCTGCCAGTACGGGGCGTGGTGCCAGCCCTGCCCCTTGTTCTGGTAGTTGCGGGCGGTCTCCGGGTCGGGGCCGCGCTGATCGTCGAGCAGGAACGCGGACTGAATCAACGCCGACTCGGGCGCGGCCTGCCACTGCCCGCGGTAGCGCGCCTCGTGCGGCAGGTCGATGTAGGGCCCGCGCCGCTTGTTCAGCCGGTCGAGGGTGGCGCTGAACTTGTTGTTCGGGTTCGCCTGGAAGGTGAACCGGGTGACGCTGGAGATGATGTCCTCTTCGTTGAAGAACTGGCTCCGATCGTCGAACAGCCAGCCCGGCTCCGGCGTCCAGGCGCCCCAGTAGCGGACCGACTCGTGGAACCAGAGCTTGTCCTGGATGATCGGCCCGCCGATCGACCCGGAGTAGTCGAACAGCTTGTTGAACTCGGCCGCCTCGGTGGTGCCCGCCTGCCGCAGCCGGTCCGAGTAGTTGTTGGAGATCCAGCCCCCGGCGGTGTGGCCGACGTAGCCCTGGCCGCTGAAGGTGTTGCCCCCCTCCTTGGGGATGATGTTCATCACGACGCCGCCGGCCTGCATCTCGGCGTTGCCGCCGCCGCCGCCCGCCTGCACCGCCATCTCCTGGGTCGCCAGATCCTGGTTGTACATGACCGGGACCCCTTCGAGGGCGAGCAGGTCGAGGGCCATGCCCTCCTGCATGACGGTGGTGTGCTTGGCGTTGGCGCCGCGCGCCTCGAGCTGCAGGTCGTTGACGTAGCGCGACCCGCCGACGTCGACTCCCGCCATCGAGACGCCCGGGACCATCATCGCCTGGGTCCACGGGCTGCCCGTGTTGATGACGTTGTCGAGCACCTCGCGGGAGAGCACCTGCACGCGGGCCGCCTGCTGCACGTCGACGGTCGGCGCCGCGCCGGAAACGGTCACCGTCTCCTCGAGAGCCCCGACGGACAACTGGATATCGAGCTCGGCCGTGAACTCGGACGGCAGGTCGTAGGCCTCCTGCACGACCGTGCCGAAGCCGGCGAGCGAGAACGTCAGGCTGTAGAGGCCGGGCCGCAGGTTGACGATGCTGTACCGCCCCTGGCCGTCGGTGACGGCGATGCGGCTGCCCTCGATGAGCTCCGGACTCGAGGCCTCCACCGTGACACCCGGAAGGATGCCGCCGGTGTTGTCGGTGACCTGGCCGCCGATCGCGCTCTGGGCCGCGGCCGACGCCGGCCACAGCGCCAGGCCCGCGAGCAGGATCCAGGCGTAGCTGATCTTGCGGACGCACTGCACGATTCCACCTCCGTTCCGCGAGTGTTTCCGACGAACGCGGCGTTCCGGGGAAACGGAAACGATGGAGGGGCCGACCGTACGCAATGGAAGGAGAGACGCGAGCGCCGGCACCGGCCGGTCCGCTTCGCTTCGACGAGGCCGCGGGCAGTCGCCGCGGATGATGTTGGCCCCAGCATAGCTTCCGCTCTCCGGGTGAACGCCAACTACCGACGACGCGAGCTCGACCGCGAACGACACGAGCCGCGGTCACGCAACGCGGCGGCGGCCCGGCCCTCACTATACTCCTCGCGCTCCACGACGCAACCCCGAGCGCCTCCTCCGCTTTCCTCCGACGACAACGCATGCACCCTTGACGGTCCATCCCCCGCGGGGGCATGCTCGGCACGAACGGCCGCCAGCAGTCACCGCAGAGCGCCGGCCGGACCGCAACACGGAGGATAGCCATGAGCAAGCGTTTCGCAGGAGCGTCGGTCGCCGCGATGTTCGTCGCCGCGGCGTTGGTGTCCCTCTCGGCGTCAGGCCGCGCCGCGAGCGGGGCGCAGGCGCCGGAGGCCGACATCAGCGGCGTGGTCACCAGCGCCAACGGCCCCGAGGAGGGGGTCTGGGTGATCGCCGAGACCACTTCCCTGCCGACCAAGTTCGTCAAGAGCGTGGTGACCGGCGACGGCGGCCGGTACCTGATCCCCGATCTGCCGGACGCGACCTACGACGTGTGGGTGCGCGGCTACGGCCTGATCGATTCCGACGCCGTGACCGCGATGCCGGGCGACACGGTGGACCTGGAGGCCACGGTGGCCCCGACGCCGGCCGATGCGGCGAAGGTCTACCCGGCCAACTACTGGTACTCGCTGATCCAGCCGCCCGTGCCGACCGAGTTTCCGGGGACCGGCGAGGACGGCAACGGCATCGCCGCCACCCTGCAGCACCAGGACCAGTGGGTGGACATCCAGAAGCAGGGCTGCATGCTGTGCCACCAGCTCGGCAGCCGCATCATCCGCGAGATCGACAACCTCGACCAGTTCGACTCCAGCCTCGAGGCCTGGAACCACCGCGTGCAGATGGGCCAGCGCGGCGGGCAGATGACCAACGTCATGAACCGCTTCGGCCGGATGCGCGGCCTGCGGATGTTCGCCGACTGGAGCGACCGCATCGCCGCCGGCGCCGTGCCCGAGGCCCCGCCGCGGCCGCAGGGGGTCGAGCGCAACGTCGTGGTCTCGATGTGGGAGTGGGGCACCGAGATCGACTACATCCACGACGAGATCACCACCGACAAGCGCGATCCGACCATCAACGGCGACGGTCCCGTCTACGGCGTGAACATCTCCAACGACGCGCTCACGATCCTCGACCCGGTGACCCACACCGCTTCCAGCCTGGACGTCCCGCTGCGCGTCGACCCCGACACAGTGCCGGGGATGATCGCCATGTCCATGCCGGCGCCGTCCCGGTTCTACGGAGACGAGCTCATCTGGAACGACCCGGCCAACCCGCACAACCCGATGATGGACCAGAAGGGGCGGGTCTGGATGACCTCGGCGATCCGCAACCGCGCCAACCCGGACTATTGCAGAGAGGGCTCGGACAATCCGTACGCGCAGTACTTCCCGCTGGCGAACGGCTTCCGCTCGGCGGTCTTCTACGAGCCGGATCAGGAGCAGTTCGTGCTGGTCGACACCTGCTTCGGGACCCACCACCTGCAGTTCGCCGAGGACGACAACGACACGCTCTACTTCAGCGGCGGCGGACAGGCCATCGGCTGGATCGACACCAGGCTGTACGACGAGACCGCCAACGAGCGGATCTCGCAGGGCTGGTGCCCCACGGTGCTCGACACCAACGGCGACGGCGCGATCACGAAGCCGTGGAACGAGCCGGCGGTGCGCGGCCGGGAGGTCGAGCACGACCCGGCGCTCGACACGCGCGTTTCCATCGGCAGCTACGGCGTCATCGCCGACCCGACCGACGAGAAGGCAATCTGGATCAGCTCGAACCGGTTCCCGGGCCGGCTCGCCCGGCTGCACGTCGGCGACAACCCGCCGGAGAGTTGCGTGACCGAGATGTACGAGGTGCCGTCGGTCCTCGATCCGAACGTGCCGCCCGAGAAGCGCGGCTTCGGCTCCCGCGGCATCGACATCGACCGCGACGGCGTCATCTGGACCGCGCTGTCCGGCTCGAGCCACATGGCCAGCTTCGACCGGACGAAGTGCGCCGTGCACAACGGCCCGAGCACGGCCGAGGGGCGCCACTGCGTCGAGGGCTGGACCCTCTACCCCACCCCGGGGCCGACGATTCCCGGCACCGAGCCGCCGGTTCGGGCCGACTACCACTACTACAACTGGGTCGACCAGTGGGACACGCTCGGACTGGGCAGGGACGTCCCGATCGCGACAGGCTCGAACTCCGACTCGCTGCTGGCGCTCGACCCGGACAGCGGCGAGTGGGTCGTGCTGCGGGTGCCGTATCCGCAGGGCTTCTTCACGCGCGGCCTCGACGGCCGCATCGACGACCCGGACGCCGGCTGGAAGGGACGCGGCGTGTGGGCCACCTACGGCGCGGCGGTCACCTGGCACATCGAGGGCGGCCCGGGCGTGAAGCCGGGGATGCTGAAGTTCCAGGTGCGGCCGCACCCGCTGGCGAACTGAGGGAGCGCGGTCGAAGGCTCGCAGCTCCTGTACAACCCCGCGGGCAGTGTCCATTACGGCACTGCCCGCGGGAAGCCTCCATACGGTAGCCTGCGCCGCCCTCCCCACGGGAACGGGCCGCCGCCACTTCCTGTCGCGTTCGAAGTGCCTTGGATTCGAGATGGGGCGTCCCGGCGACAGAAATTCCGCGGGCGGCGCGCCGCACTGTGGCAGAATGGCGGAATGAAGCGGCCGGCTTTCGTCGGTGCCGCGCTGGCGGTCGTACTGGCGCTCGCCGCCAATGCCGCGTTCGGCCAGTGGGGCTGGCGGACTCGGTATCCGCCCCGCATCCGTCCTCCGGAGCAGCGCGACGCCGGCTTCTCCTTCTGCCGGCTCATGTACTCCAGCGAGTACACGGGCCGCGGCATGGGCCGCTGGTCCACCGACTACCCCTTCGCCGACATCAACTTCATGATCCGGCTGTCGGAGCTGTCGACGACCGATGTCAACTTCGACGCCGACGACGAGCCGATCCACTGGGTCGTCCCGGTCACGAACGACACGATCTTCGGCTGCCCCTTCATCATCGCCTCCGCCGTCGGATCGATGGTGCTCTCCGGCGAGGACGCCGGCCGCCTCCGCGAGTACCTGCTGAAGGGCGGCTTCCTGTGGGTCGACGACTTCTGGGGAAGCTGGGAGTGGGCCCAGTGGGTGAGCCAGATTCACAAGGTGTTGCCGGCCGGACAGTATCCGATCGTCGACCTGCCGATCGAGCACGCGTTGTTCAACACGCTGTTCCAGATTTGGGAGGTGCCGCAGATCGCCAACATCGGCTTCTGGCGGCGCTCCGGGGGGCGCACGTCCGAGCGCGGCCGCGACAGCGCCGAGCCCCACTTCCGCGTCATCTTCGACGAGCGCGGGCGCATCATGGTGGCGATGACGCACAACACCGACATCCAGGACGCGTGGGAGCGCGAGGGAGACGACCCGCGCTTCTTCGAGAACTTCGCGCCGGACGGCTACTCGCTGGGGGTCAACGTCCTGCTCTACGCCATGAGCCACTGAACCGCGCCGCGCCTGCGGCGCGACCCGCATCGCCGCCACCGACTGCGCCCATCGTCCGCTTTGCCGGCCGCGGGCCCTGAATCCGATTCGAAGCCGCCGCCAGTCCCTGTCAGTGAGCCCGCGTCTTCTTCGAGACGAGGTTGAAGAACGAGAAGAGGTGCTCGACCACCTTCGGGTTCCTCGAGATGAAGAGCGAGTGATCGCCGCCGGGGATCTCGATGTAGAGGTGCCGCATGCCCAGCTCGCTCATCCTCGCCACCGACGCTCGCACCCCCGCGGTGGGAACGACACGATCGTCCGAGCCCTGGATCACCAGGAACGGGATGTGGCGGATTGCCTCCGCGTCGACGTAGCCGGCGTTCATGCTGCCGCCGGCCACCGCGGCGAGCCCGGCCCAGACGTCGGGGTAGCGGCTGGCGAGGTAGTAGGTGCCGGCGCCGCCCATGGAATGGCCCCACAGGTAGATCCGGTTCTCGTCGACGTTGAGCTCCCCGGTCACCAGCCGGAACACGTTCATGACGTCCTGCTCGGCCCGGCGGTCCTGCTCCGAATCGCCGCGGTAGCCGTATCCTCCCCGCCGCGTGTAGCCGAGCGGCGTCACCACGACGTACCCGTGGTGCTCCGCCAGATCGAGAAAGCCCGCGTAGTTCATCAGCCAGTCGTACTGGCGCCCCGCCCCGTGCAGCGAGACCATCAGCGGTGCAGGAGTCGCCGGGTCGTAGCTCGAGGGCACGAAGAGGGCGTAGGGGATGGTCTCGCCGGTCTCTTCCATCACGTACGAACGATGCTGGACGCGCGGGTCGTTGACCGCGTACTCGTTGTCGCGCGCCTCGCGCTGGGCCAGCAGATCCGTGGGGACGCCGGCGACGAGCCAGAGCGCGCCCGCGAGCGTCAGAGCGGGACCGACCGAACGAGGGATTGTCTGCATCGCTTTCCTCCTGCGCGTCCCGGTGGTCCATCGCCGCCCGGCCGGATGCGCTGTTGCAAGGATCATACGGCGGCGGATGCACCTGACGCCGCGCGGGTCCGCGGACGGTGTCCCCGGTAAACGCGCCGCAGCCTGGTGCAGTCGCTTGCACCGTAGGGTTTCGTTAGTATTCACGAGTGAGGTGCACCATGAGAAAGCAGATATCGGCGTTGCTGGCGGCCGTCATCGCGTTCGGGGCTTTCGGCACGCTCGGCGCCGCCCCGGCCGCGGCCGAGGACATCGAGATCACCGAGTGGGTGGTTCCCTGGGAGAACACCCGGCCCCGCGACCCCTACGTGGACGGCCAGGGGCGGGTCTGGTTCGTCGGACAGCGGGGCAACTACCTCGCCTACCTCGATCCGGCGACGGGCGACTTCCGGCGCTACGAGCTCGACCCGGGCACGGGGCCGCACAACCTGATCGTCGACGACGACGGAATCGTGTGGTACGCGGGCAACCGGGCGATGCACATCGGCCGGCTCGACCCCGAGACCGGGGACATCGAGAAGATCATGATGCCGACGCCCGAGGCGCGTGATCCGCATACGCTCACCTTCGACCACAACGGCGACATCTGGTTCTCGGTGCAGGGCGGCAGCTTCGTCGGCAAGCTCGGCACGCGGACCCGCACCGTGGAGCTCATCCCGATCGAGGGCCGCGGCCGCCGTCCCTACGGCATCGTCGTCGACGCGAACAACCGCGCCTGGTTCTGCCAGTTCGGCACGAACAAGCTCGCCACCGTCGATCCGGAGACGATGGAGCTCGAGGAGTTCGACCTGCCGCGCGCCGAGGCAAGACCCCGCCGCCTGGCCCTGACCTCGGAGGGGCATCTCTGGTACGTCGACTACGCGGGCGGCAACCTCGGGCGCTTCGATCCGGAAACCGGTGATGTGCAGGAATGGGCCGTCCCGGGCGGCGCCTCGGCGCGCCCGTACGGCATGTCGGTGGACGACAAGGACCGGCTCTACTTCGTGGAATCGGGGACCATGCCGAACCGGTTCGTCGGCTTCGACCCGGCGACCGAGGAGTTCTTCGCATCTACCGCGATCGCGAGCGGCGGCGGGACCGTGCGCCACATGTACTACCACGCGCCGGCGCGCGAGATCTGGTTCGGCACCGACACGAACAACATCGGCCGCGCGCGCGTGCCGTAGTCGACGCGTGGCCCAGTACGACGCGATCGCCGAGGCGTACCGGGACTCGAAGCAGCTCCCCTTCCGGAAGGCCATCGAGCGCTACACGCTGTTCGAGGCCTTGGGAGACGTTCGCGGGCTGACGCTGCTGGATCTCGCCTGCGGCGCGGGCTTCTACACGCGCCTGCTCAAGAGGGCCGGTGCAGCCAGCGTGACGGGAATCGATGTCTCGGCGGAGATGGTCCGCCTGGCCGAGCGGGAGGAAGCGCGCGACCCGCTCGGCTGCTCGTTTCTCTGCCGGGACGTCGCCGACTTCGAGCCGCAACCGGGCGCGGCGGACCTGGTCGTGGCCATGTACCTGCTGCACTACGCCGGGACCCCGGCGAAGCTGCTCCGCTTCCTGCGCGTCTGCCACGACGCGCTGCGGCCCGGCGGCCGGATCGTCGGCTTCAACGACAACGTCCTGCGCCCGCCGCGGGGAACTGTCTCGTGGCGTCAGTACGGCCTCGAAAAGACGGGCCCGCCGTCGGCGCCGAAAGAAGGCGACCCGATTCACTACCGGTTCACCAACCCGGACGGCGGGCAGTTCGAGTTCCACAACTTCTTCCTGAAGCCCGAGACCTACGACGATGCCTTCCGGAAGACCGGGTTCCGCGACTTCCGCTGGCTCGGGGTCTCCCTGGAACCCGACGAGCGGAACAACCCCTTCTGGGACGACTTCCTCGCCAACCCGCCGGTGATCGCCTACGCGGCGACGAAGTAGGATCTGCACGATGCGTCGCTTCCGCGCCGGACCGGGTTTCCTGGTTGCCGCCGCCTTCATCGGACCCGGCACCATCGTGACCGCGAGCCGGGCCGGCGCCGGGTACGGGACCGCTCTGCTCTGGGCGGTTCTCTTCTCGGTCGTGACCACCGCCATCCTGCAGGACATGGCGGCGCGCGTGGGCCTGGCCGGGCGGCGCGGGCTCGCCGAGGCCATACGCGACAGCCTGGGCAACCCGGTGGTCCGGACCGGCGCGCTCGGCCTCATCGCGCTGAGCATCCTGATCGGCAACGCCGCCTTTCAGACCGGCAACCTGCTCGGCGCGTCGCTCGGCCTCAGCCTGCTCACCGGACTGCCGCAGGGGCTTCTGGTGGCGCTGGTCGGCGGGGTGGCCGGCGCCCTGTTGATGACCGGCACCTACAAGACCATCCAGAACGCGCTGGTCGCGCTGGTGGGACTGATGAGCGTGGTCTTCTTCCTGGTGGCCGTACTCAGCGCCCCGAGTCCGAGCGACCTGCTCTCGGGGCTGCTGGTTCCACGGGTGCCGGAGGGAGCGCTGCTCACCGTGCTGGCGCTCATCGGCACCACCGTCATCCCCTACAACCTCTTCCTCCATGCTAGTGCCGTCCTCGAGCGCTGGCCGGACGCGGACAGGAACGAGCAGAACATCCGCGAGTGCCGGCAGGACACCCTGTTCTCGGTCGCGCTCGGCGGCCTGATCACGGCGGCGGTGGTAATCGCCGCCTCTCCCCTGCTCGGGCAGGGCGCGGACGCCGCCGACGCCGCAACGGTGGCGGCGCGCCTCGAGCCGCTGCTCGGCAGCGCGGCCCCGGTGTTCTTCGGCATCGGACTCTTCTCCGCCGGCGTGACCTCGGCGATCACCGCGCCGCTGGCCGCCGCCTATGCCGCCGGGGGCGCGCTCGGCTGGGGCTCGGACCTCAGGAGCCCGCGCTTCCGCCTGCTCTGGGGCTTCGTGCTGCTGACCGGCATGTTCTGCGGGATCTTCCTGGGAGCCTCGCCGTACCAGATCATCCTGCTCGCCCAGGCCGGCAACGCGATCCTGCTGCCGCTGACCCCGATCCTGCTGCTCGTCGTGGCGAACCGCAGCGGGATAATGGGCAAGTACCGCAACTCGCGGCCCGCCAACCTGCTCGGCGCGGTGGTGGTGCTCGTCATCTTCGGACTCGCGTCGGTGCAGATGGCCCGGATCCTCGGTCTGGCGGGTTAGCACGGGTTGGCACTGCGTCAGCACGGTCACCGCGACGCCCATACACACGACAGGGTGTGTGCGGGCACGAGACGTGACACATTGACACGAATGCACTCGAACGGCGCGCCCTCTTGCGCCGTGGAAACGGAAGGCGGAATCGCCGCGCGCCGTGGCCGGCGCGCCGCCGCCTGTGCCGGGGCTCTGACGGCGGCGCTGCTGACTGCGGCCGCTCCCCCGCCGAAGGCCGCCTACCTGGACGGCCCTCCAACGGCCCACGCCGGCGGCTTCGGCGACGATACCTGCCACGCCTGCCATTTCGAGAACGACCTCGACGATCCAGGCGGCTCGCTGGAGCTCGACGGGTTGCCGGAGACGTTCGACCCGGCGGCGACCTACCGCATCACCGTCTCTCTGGAACGCTCCGGGATGGGACGCGCCGGCTTCCAGTTGGCGGCACGCGTGAGCGAAGGCAACGACGCCGGCGAACCGGCGGGTACCCTGCAGGGCCTCGCCGGCGACGAACGCGTGCAGGTCGTCTCGGGGCCGAACGGCGTGACCTACGCCCAGCACACCGAGCCTGGAACCACGCTCACCGGCCCGGGCGCGACCTCCTGGACCATCGAGTGGCGCCCGCCTGCCGCCAACGCGACATCCGTCACTTTCCACGCGGCGGCCAACGCGGCGAACGACGACGCCTCGGAGTTCGGAGATTTCATCTACACGGCGTCGGCGACGACGCGTCCCACCAGCCCCTGACGGCCGGCCGATACCGCCTGCTATCATGCTCGGTTCCGGGGTACTCCAATGAAGACCGTAGGCTTCGTCGGCTGGCGCGGCATGGTCGGCTCGGTCCTGCTGGACCGCATGCAGTCCGAGGGCGACTTCGGCGGCTGCGACCCGCTGTTCTTCTCCACCTCCCAGGCAGGTCGGCGCGGTCCCGAGATCGGGGGCGCCGAGCCGCTGGGCGACGCCCACGACGTGCGGGCCCTCGCGCAGGCCGACATCGTCGTGACGTGCCAGGGCGGCGACTACACGAAGGCGGTCCACGGCGCGCTGCGCCGGCGCGGCTGGGACGGTTACTGGATCGACGCGGCGTCTGCGCTGCGCATGAACGACTCGAGCGTGGTCATCCTCGACCCGGTGAACCGCCGGGTCATCGACGAGGCGCTCGACGCCGGCACGAAGGACTTCATCGGCGGCAACTGCACGGTCAGCCTGATGTTGATGGGCCTGCAGGGGCTGTTCGACCGCGGCTGGGTCGAGTGGATGACGTGCATGACCTACCAGTCGGCGTCGGGCGCCGGCGCCCGGCACATGATCGAGCTCGTCCGCCAGATGGGCGACCTGGCGGGCTGTCGGTCGCCCGACCAGACCGCGCTGGAGCTCGACCGCCTCGTCACCGGGCGCATGTCGAACGGCGACCTGCCCACCGAGCACTTCGGCGTGCCCCTGGCCGGCAGTCTGATCCCCTGGATCGGCGGTCCCATGGACAACGGCCAGTCGCGCGAGGAGTGGAAGGCGGCGAACGAGGCCAACAAGATTCTGGGCAGCCGCCGTTTCATCCCCATCGACGGGCAATGCGTGCGCATCGGCGCCATGCGCTGCCACAGCCAGGCTCTGACCGTCAAGCTGACCGCCGACGTCCCGATCACGGACATCGAGGCCGCCATCGGCGGCGCCAACGACTGGGTCGAGGTGGTCCCGAACGACCGTGAGGCGACGTACGAGCGGCTCACGCCGGCCGCCGTCTCCGGCCGCCTCCACGTCCCGGTGGGCCGCATCCGCAAGACGACGTTCGGCGACGACTACCTGACCTGCTTCACCGTCGGCGATCAGCTCCTCTGGGGCGCCGCGGAGCCGCTCCGGCGGATGCTGCGGATCCTGCTGGGCAGGCTCTGACTCCCGCGTCAGCGCGCGACGTACGGCCGTCCGACCAGCAGCGCAGGGTCCGCATCCGTCTTCGGCACCAGCTTCTGCGTGCGCCCGTGCTGGTTGTCGCCGCCGTAGAGGTTCCCCTCCGAGTCGACCGAGATGGTGTGCACCTCGAGGAACCCGGTGGGCCCCTCGTTGGAGACGTTCCAGGTGTAAAGGCGGTTGCCGTCGAAGTCGAGCTTCACCATCTTGAGCGGGAGCAGGTCCGAGACCCACAGGTGGTCCTCGTTGACGATGAGATCGAGCGGCAGGCCGAAGCCTGACCACGTGGCGAGATGATCGACCTCGGCGTGGTACTCGCCGGACGCCTCGCTGGAAATGCGGAACTTCTGCACGCGGCCGTTGGCCCGGTCGAGCGCGAAGATCAGGCCGTCGGGTCCCATGCCCAGGGCATGGATGCCGTTGAACCGGCCCGGTTCCGTGCCGAACCCGCCGAACTCGGACTGGTAGCGGCCCTCGGCGTCGAGAATGATGATGCGGTGGTTGTCGAGCCCGTCCGCCACGAGCACCCGCCCGTCCGGCAGGAACGCCACGTCCTGCGGCCGTCCGAAGTGGGTCTCGTCGCTGCCGCCGACGTTCTTCTCGCCCAGCGTCATCAGCAGTTCGCTGCCGTCGTTGGAGAGGACGAAGATCTGGTGGCGGCTCTCGTTGATCACCCAGACGCGGCGCTCCGGATCATAGGGACTGATGCGGACGCGGTGCGGTCCCGGGCCGTCGGACTCGTCGCACAGGTGGTCCCACTGGTCCCAGACCTCGATCAGGTTGCCGTCGCCGTCGACGATCATGAGGCAGTTCTGCCAGGTCCGCCGCTCGGCGTCGCGCAGCGCGTTGATGCCGATCGAGCCGACCCAGCCGGCGAACTCCGGAGGAACCGGATCGGGCAGGCGCGTCTCACCCCGCTGCGAGATGAAGATGCGGTCCGGGGACTCGGCGAACACACCCGAGTTGCCGCCGAAAGCGAAGCCCTCCCCCGCAAACGGCTTGTGCCAGCCCTCGACGATCTCGTAGGGACTTGGACCGATGGGACCCGCATCCTGGGCCAGAACCGATCCGGCGAAGAAACCCGCCAGCAGCAACACGACCGCCGAAGTGCAGTACCGCATGATCTGAAACCTCCACGGTCCGGCCGCCCGGACCTGTCGCTCGTCTCTGGAACCCGGTCTCTGCCGCGTGCGCGCCACGACGCCGCCGAGTATACACAGCGCGCGGCCGCCCCCTCGCGTGGTAGTGTTCGCGCCGTGATTCAGACTCAGCCCGCGTTGGCGGATCTCGCCGCCCGCATCGCCGCCACCGACCGCGTCGGTGTCGACACCGAGGCCGACAGTCTGCACTGCTACCACGAGAAAGTCTGCCTCGTGCAGGTTGGCCTGTCCGCCGCCGACGAGCTGGTCGACCCGCTTGCCGACATCGACCTGACACCGCTGCTCGATTCGCTGGCGGGAACCGAGCTGGTGATGCACGGCGCCGATTTCGACCTGCGCATGCTGTACCGCCTCGGCCTCGGAACCCCGTCGAAGGTGTTCGACACCATGATCGCCGCACGGCTCGCCGGGGCCACTCGCTACGGCTACGCCGCGCTGGTCGCCGAGCACTTCGACGTCACCCTGCCCAAGGGGCAGCAGAAGGCGAACTGGGCACAGCGGCCGCTGGCGCCAGCCCTGGCCCGCTACGCGCGTAACGATACGCACTACCTCCTGCCGCTCGCCGAACGGCTCGAACGCCGATTGACGGACCTCGGCCGTCTCCCGTGGCTGGAGCAGGCGTGCGGGCGCGCCGGCGCCGCCGCACGGGTTACCCGCAAGCGCGACCCCGAGACCGAGTGGCGGGTGCGCGGCAGCCATGTGCTCGAGGCCCGGGCGAGCGCCGTGCTGCGCGCCCTCTGGCACTGGCGTGAGGGCGAGGCGCGCAGCGCCGACCGTCCGCCGTTCCACATCCTGTCGAACGCGGATCTCGTCGACGCGGCGCGGCGGCTCGATCGGGGCGACGCGACAACGCCCCGCGGACTGCGCGGAGCGCGCCGGTCGCGGTTCTCGCACGCGGCCGACGGGGCCCTGGCTCTGGATCGGGCGGCGTGGCCGAAGCGCCCGGCGGTCAAGGCGCGCCCGCGCCTCACGAAGGGGCAGGAAAAGCAAGTCGCCGCGCTCAGGCAGCGCCGGGACACCCGGGCCGAGGCACTGGCTATCGACGCGGAGCTGATCGCGCCGCGGGCCGCGCTCGAGCGGATCGTCCTGGAGGGCGACGATGGACTGGCCGTGTTGCTGCCTTGGCAACAGTCGCTGCTCGGCGGGCGGGATTGAGGCTGCTGCCTCTGCCGAGAACGCCATGACCACCCCGTCCGACACCACCTGGGTGCATTACCTGCCGGCCGCGACCACCGTCATCGCGGCGGCGTTCTCGTTCACGCTGTTCCGCAAGTACCGCGCCCGGCCTACGCCGCACATCGGCTGGTGGGCGGCCGGCGTCGCCACCTACGGCACCGGCACGCTGCTGGAAACGGTAATCACGCTGGCCGGCAACACGGTCGTGCTCACCAAGCTCTGGTACGTAGCGGGCGCCGTCCTCGGGGCGTACCCGCTGGCCCAGGGCTCCCTCTATCTGCTCTATTCGCGACGCTTCGCCAATCGCGTCACGGCGGTCAGCATGCCGTTCGTCGTGCTGACCGCCACGCTCGTCCTGCTCTCGCCCATCGTCGCCGAAGCCCTGGAACCGCATAGGCCTTCCGGGGCCGTGCTGGCCTGGGGGTGGGTGCGGCTGCTGACCCCGTTCATCAACATCTACGCGGCGTTCCTTCTCGTCGGCGGGGCGATTGTCAGCGCGTGGCGCTTCTCGAAAACGAAGCACGCCGGCTATCGAGCCGCCGGGAACGCCCTGATAGCCTTCGGCGCGCTGTTGCCCGCGATCGGCGGGACGGCGGCGAGGGCCGGGTTCGTGGAGGTCCTGTACGTGGCCGAGTTCTTCGGCCTCGTTCTTATCTGGGCCGGTGAACGGACCTGCGCCGTGCGGCCCGCCGCTTCATGAGGACACGACGGCACGGACCCGCGACACGAAATCGCGGGCTGCCTGCAGGTCCTCGCGGGCGCCCTCGTCATCGACCACGAACGCCGGGGCGTAGTCGGCCTCCTCGCGGAACTTCTGCAGCCTGGCGATGAGACCGGAGGTCGCCGGCTCGAATCGGCCCGTCCGGACGAAGTGCAGGTTGAAGAGATGCTGTGCTCCCCGGTGCGTGCGAGGCTCGAAACCCTCGGCGTACAGCTGCGCGCGCACTGCATGGAAGACCGCGAAGTACATGCGCCCGACCGCGATGCGCGGCAGTCCGTCGGCAAGCAGCGCTTCCGCGGCGCGCAATTCCTCATCGGCGAGATCGAGCTCGGCCCCGGCGCTCTCGCGCCGGCCTTCATCGGTCAAAGCGGCAGCCCCTCCCGCTGAATATCCATCACCAGCAGCCGTTCCTGCGCGCGCCAGCGTTCGAAAGTCCGCCGGTCGAGCACGGTTGGCGAGAGGAGCACGTCGTGCTCCAGTCCGATTTCCGAAGCGAGATCGATGACGTCCTTCTTCGTCCGCCAGTCGACCACCTGCAACACGACCGCAACGTCGACATCGGAATCCTCGCGCATCTCGCCTCGTGCGCAGGACCCGAACAACTGCACGTCCACTAGCGCATCGCCGTAACGCTCGCGGAGGCTGGCGGCGAACCGATGGGCCGCCCGCTGCGGCAATTCGTTCATGATCCTCCGCTTTCGCCCGATGGAGACGCCCGGATCGTAGTGCGTTCCCTTCGGAAGCTCCAGTTTCCGGCTGTACAATGGGCAACCTGAACCGTCAACCAACCGATCCGCGGAGATCTTCCATGAATCGACAGAGTGCGCTTCGGTCACTGCTCGCCCCCACCATCGGAATCGCCCTGCTCTTCCTCTCGCTCGCGTCCGCGACCCAGGCGCAGCCGCCCATCGTGCAGCCGGGCGCGCCCGGCCAGCCGAGCCGTACCATCTCGGCCGCCGAAGCCTCCGACCTGGCCGGCATCCGCTACACCGAGGCGGACGTGCGGTTCATGCAGGGGATGATCTCCCACCACGCCCAGGCGCTCGAGATGACCGAGCTGCTCGACACGCGGACCGAGAGCGACGCGATGCGGCAGACGTCGCGGCGCATCGAGCTCTCGCAGGAAGACGAGATCGAGATGATGCAGGACTGGCTGCGCACCCGCGGCCAGGAGGTCACCGCGATAGACGCGCATCATGCGCCCGGCGCGATGCGCATGCCGGGGATGCTGACCGACGAGGAGATGGAGAGCCTGGCGGACGCCGACGGGGTCGCATTCGACCGGTTGTTCCTCGAGGGGATGATCAAGCACCACCGCGGCGCCCTGACCATGGTCGAGAACCTGCTTGAACAGCCCGGCGCGGCGCAGGGCTCGCAGCTCTTCGCGTTCACCTCCGACATCACGGCCGATCAGACGGCCGAGATCAACCGCATGGACGCCATGCTGGCGGAGCTGTCCCCCGACCCGCGGGTGCAGCTTGCGTCCGGTTTCCAAGACGCCGGCCAGGCGCTCTGGAACATGGCCCTGGTGGCCACGCGGCCGAAGCCCGAGGGCTTCTACGATCCCAACAATCCGGCGGGACGGCCGATGCCGGTCGAGGCGGACCCGGAGCCCGAGGCAAAGGCTGAGCCAGCCGCGGCGGGCGCAGCCGGGGATGAAGCGGCGCCGGACGAGCAAGCCGACCACGAGGAGGGCCGGGACGAGGACGGTGCGGCACACGATGATCCCGAGCACGAGGGCGGCGGCGCGGACGACGGCGCCGAGCCGGAGCAGGAAGCGGCCGACGCGGCGGAAGAAGACGACGCCGACGACCCGCAGCGGCGCGGCCTGCTCAACTTCGGCAACACCGACCTCGCCTTCGCCGGCGACCGGATGTTCGTCGGCAGCCACCATGGGTTCAATACCTACCGCGTCGAGGTCCCGGCGTCGCCCCAGCTCGTCACCTCCGTGGTCTGCCCCGGCGGGCAGGGAGACGTGTCGGTCGTCGGCAACCTGCTGATCATGTCGGTCGAGCAGACGCGGGGACGGCTGGACTGCGGGCTGCAGGGAGTCGCGGAGCCGGTGAGCGATCAGCGCTTCCGCGGCATTCGGATCTTCGACATCAGCGACATGCGCATGCCGCGACAAGTGGCGGCGGTGCAGACCTGCAGGGGATCGCATACGCACACCGTGGTCGCCGACCCCGACGACGAGGGCAACGTCTACGTCTACGGGTCGGGAACCGGCGCCGTCCGTTCAGGAGAGGAGCTCGAGGGCTGCTCGGACGAGTCGCCGGCCGAGAACCCGGACACGGCGCTGTTCCGCATCGACGTCATCCAGGTCCCGCTGGGGAATCCCGAGAACTCGGCTATCGTCAGTCGCCCCATGGTGTTCCGCGATCCCGAGACCGGCGCGGCCGCGGGTCTCTGGCCTGGGGGAGACCACGGTCCGGGGACGCAGCGCACCGCCGAGAGCAGCCGCTGCCACGACATCACCACGTTCCCGGACGCCGGGCTGGCCGCCGGGGCGTGCTCCGGCAACGGCATCCTGTTCGACATCTCCGACCCGGTCAATCCGGTCCGGCTCGACGACGTGATCGACCCGTCCTTCGCCTACTGGCACTCGGCGACGTTCAACAACGACGGCACCAAGGTGATCTTCACCGACGAATGGGGCGGCGGCGGGCGCCCGCGCTGCCGCGCGTCCGACCCCCGCGAGTGGGGCGCGAACGCCATCTACGACATCGTCGACGGCGAGATGCAGTTCCGCAGCCACTACAAGCTGCCCGCCCCACAGACCGACCGCGAGAACTGCGTGGCGCACAACGGCTCCATCGTGCCGGTGCCGGGCCGCGACATCATGGTGCAGGCGTGGTACCAGGGCGGCATCTCGGTCTTCGACTTCACCGACTCGTCGAATCCGGTGGAGATCGCCTTCTTCGACCGCGGCCCGATTCACCCGGACCGTTTCGTCATGGGCGGGTTCTGGTCGGCGTACTGGTACCGCGGCTACATCTACGGCACCGAGATCGCGCGCGGCCTCGACGTGCTGGAACTGCTGCCAAGCGAGTACCTGACCGAGAACGAAATCGCCGCGGCCGCATCGGTGGCATCCCCCGCGTTCAACGCGCAGCAGCAACCGCGCCTCGAGTGGCCCGTTCGCCCGGTGGTGGCGCGCGCCTACCTGGATCAGCTCGAGCGCAGCGACACGCTGTCGGCGGACCGCCGGGCGGCGTTGTCGGACTTGCTGGACCGGGTCGACGCGGCCGGGTCGGGCACCGACGCCAGCCTGGCGGCCGAGCTTGCGCCGGCCGCCGACGCGCTGGGGAGCGACGCCGCGGACGCGAACGGGCGCACCGCGCAGCGGCTCCAGGGGCTCTCGGAGACGCTGATGGGTCTTGCTGAGCGTCTGCGATGACTTGAATTACCCGACCGCGGGTGTTTCACGATCGTGAGTCCGACTGTCTTCCGAGCGCGCGGATATCGCTTCTACTTCTTCTCGCGCGAGGAGGAGAGACCGCACGTTCATGTCCACCATGCGACGGGGGAGGCGAAGTTCTGGAGCGAGCCCGAAATCGAGTTGGCGCGGAACTACGGACTCAGTCCCGACCGGCTGAACACGGCCCAGCGGATGATCGACGAACATGCGGATGAAATCCGTGCAGCCTGGAACGACCACTTCGGACGTTGAGGTCACCAACGTCTCCGAGCACGGCTTCTGGATCTTCATTGGGGACCGCGAGCTCTTTGCCCCGTTCACCGAGTTCCCCTGGTTTGAACATGCATCCATCAGGGAACTCACGACCGTGGAGCTGCCGAGTCCGCATCACCTTTACTGGCCTGAACTCGATGTCGATCTGGCTGTCGATTCACTGGACCATCCGGATCGCTATCCGCTCGTCAGCCGTAGGCATCGCCGCCGGAGGCAGGCGACCGGCCGGGTTCGTTGACTCTCCAACCGTGCCTCCTCGCGGGGTAACCTGACTTCAGATACCCCTACGGAGCCGGTCCACGAGCTGCCACACCTCGGAACTGGGGTTCTCTCTCCGGGAGTTGCCGTTGCCCACGTGGCGTCCAGGATCTCGTCGGCCGACTTCGTCCACACGAACGGCCGCCCGGTGCGCGCCCACTCGGTGAAATAACCCGGCTCGGTAACCTCTCCTTCGCTCAGAATGCGAAGAATGTACCGCTGGCGCTGCTCTTGGCCGCGGCCGCGCCGCGGTAGCCGCCCCGAGGGTTTCTTCATGACCTGCTTACGCCGGCAACCTGTTCGAACTCTGCCGGGCTCAGCACGGGGACACCACCACCCCTGGTTCGTGGTGTCGCCTGCGTTCGGCGCCGTCCGGCATGTCGTTTGCTCTATCCAGGCACCAACGGTCATCATGAACAGCCTGGAGACACGATGCCGGACGTCACTGATGCAATCCTCGACCGGATGATCCGCACCATCGTCGACGAGGTCGATCCCGAGCAGGTGATCCTCTTCGGCTCCCGCGCCCGCGGCGATGCCCGGCCCGACTCCGACGTCGACCTCCTCGTCATCGAGTCCAAGCCGTTCGGCGCCGGCCGGAGCCGGCACGCCGAGGAAGTCCGTCTCAACCGGGCGCTGGCCGCAACCCCGGTTGCCAGGGACATCCTCGTCTACAGCCGCGATGACATCGAGCAGTGGCGGGGCTCACTGAACCATGTCGCCGCCCGCGCCATGCGCGAGGGGCGGGTGCTGTACACCAGGGGTTGGGGCGTCCTCTCGGCGACATCCCGGCCGTGCGGCGTCCGTGACGGCGACGAGGCTTCGCCCGACGTCGGACAGGCCCGGCTGCTCCTCGGTATGGCCGACAACGACCTCGGGGTCCTTCGCGTCGCCGGCGACCCCGCCGAGGTCTCCGATGAGAGTTTCGGATTCCACGTCCAGCAGGCCGCCGAGAAGGGCTTCAAAGCCTGGATCGCGCTGCTCGGCAAGGAGTATCCGTTGACGCACGAACTCGACCTGCTCGTCGAGATGATCCGGCAGCAGGACGCTGCCGTGTCGCTGTACGCCAACCTGGCCGGATTCAGCGCATTCGCCGTGAGGTACCGCTACGGCCCACTCTCGGAGAACGCCGCACGCATCGATCGTCCGGCCGCGATCCGGGAAGCGGAAGCACTGCTGCGACGGGTGCGGCGCCTGCTGCCGGAAGCAGGGTCCGAGGCACTGTAGCGCAAGGGGAGCCTCTGCCGCTCCCTCCCTACCTGCTCCGTATCGGCCACCGATTCCTCCGCTGGCGGCTGGCGGGCGGCTGCTCTACAATCGCCGGTCTACCCTCGGCCGGGCCACCGTGCATGACCGACGACCAACGCACCGCGATCTTCACCCGCCTGCGTGCAGAGAATCCCGAGCCGACCACCGAGCTCGACTTCGGGACCCCCTTCGAGTTGCTGATCGCCGTGGTGCTTTCCGCCCAGGCAACGGACGTGGGTGTGAATCGGGCGACGACGAGGCTCTTCCCCGTTGCCCGCACGCCCGCCGCCATGCTGGAGCTGGGCCTGGACCGGCTCAAGGACTACATACGCACCATCGGCCTCTTCAACACCAAGGCCGAGAACATCCTGAAGACCTGCCGGATTCTCCTCGACGAGCACGGCGGCGAGGTGCCCCGGCGGCGCGAGGCCTTGGAAGCGCTGCCCGGCGTCGGCCGCAAGACCGCCAACGTCGTTCTGAACACCGCCTTCGGCGAGCCGACCATCGCCGTCGACACGCATATCTTCCGCGTGTCCAACCGCACGGGAATCGCCTCCGGCAAGACGCCCCGCAAGGTGGAGGACGCGCTGCTGGACTCGGTGCCCGACGCCTTCAAGCGCGGCGCCCACCACTGGCTGATCCTGCACGGCCGCTACGTCTGCACGGCACGCCGGCCACGCTGCGCGGAGTGCGCGATCGAGGATCTTTGCGAGTTCGAAGACAAGGACTGGACGCAGCCCGGGAAGTGAGGACGCCGGCGTCGACCGAGCGTCGGCACGAGACGCAACTTCCGGACGACCCGGCGCTGTGAGTCGGCCGAGCTCAGCGTCAGAAGAACAGCAGCACGATTTCGGGAACCCGCCGCGCCGCGATTTCCGTCACACTGTAGATGGATGTCCGAATCGCGCCGGCGCCGTCCGGGCACCTGTTTCGCGCCGTCCCTCGTGCGGCGTAGCCGCCGTCGGCCTTCGCCGCGGTCGTGCGACACGCCGTGAGCTACAAGGAGATCGCATATGGACCAAGTACCCAACATCCCCATCGACGTCTCGCGGGTGCGCCTGCCGCGCTTTCCGCGGGGCGCCGCCACGGCGGCCGCCGCGCTGATCGTGGCCGCCGTCGTCGCCTTCGGCGCGCTGTACCAGGTGCAGCCGGAGGAAGTCGGCGTCGTGCTCCGGTTCGGACGCTACGTGCGCGCCACCGACCCGGGCCTGCGCGCCAAGATCCCGTTCGCCGAAACCGTGCTCAAGGTGCCCGTGCAACGGCAGCTCAAACAGGAGTTCGGATTCCGGACCATGGAACCGGGCATCCGCACGCAGTACGCCGCCTTCGACCGTAACGCCACCGAGGAGTCCGTGATGCTGACGGGCGACCTCAACGTGGCGGTGGTCGAGTGGATCGTGCAGTACCGCGTCGCCGACCCGTATCTCTACCTCTTCAAGGTGCGCAACCTCGAGGACACCTTCCGCGCCATGAACGAGGCGATCATGCGCGAGGTGGTCGGGGACCGGACGGTCACCGAGGTGCTGACGGTCGGACGCCAGGAGATCGAGTCCAGGGTCGAGGGACGTCTGCAGGACCTCGCCAACCAGTACGAGATGGGCATCACCATCGACCAGGTGGTGCTGCAGGACGTCAACCCGCCGGATCCCGTCAAGCCGTCGTGGGACGAGGTCAACCAGGCCCAGCAGCAGCGCGACCGGATGATCAACGAGGCGCGGGCCGAGTACAACCGCGTCATTCCACGGGCACGGGGCGAGGCCGAGCAGACCGTGCTGCAGGCCGAGGGCTACGCGCTCGACCGGGTCAACCGGGCCGAGGGCGAGGCGACCCGCTTCGAGGCGGTTCAGGCCGCCTACCGCCTGGCTCCCGACGTGACGCGGCGCCGGCTCTACCTGGAGACGATGCAGCGCATCCTGCCGCGGGTGGGCCGGAAGCTCTACGTCGATGAGGACGCGACCGGCGTCCTGCCGTTGCTGTCGCTCGACGGCGCGACACCGCGCCGTGCTGCCCAGAACACGACGCCCGTGGGGGCCGGAGGTGGACAATGAGCAGGAACGCACTCTCTCTCGTGATCGTCTTCGCGGCGCTCGTGATCGTCGGCCAGGCCGCCTACACGGTGAGCGAGACCGAGCAGGTAATCATCACGCAGTTCGGGGAACCGGTCGGCGACCCGGTGGTCGCCCCCGGGCTGCACTTCAAGATCCCGTTCATTCAGCGCAGCAACTTCTTCGAGAAGCGCTTCCTGGAGTGGGACGGCAATCCGAACCAGGTGCCGACCCGCGACAAGCGTTTCATCTGGGTCGACACCTACGCCCGGTGGCGCATCGTCGATCCGCTGCTCTTCTTCCAGCGCCTGCGCGACGAGCGCGGGGCGCAGTCGCGGCTCGACGACATCCTCGACGGGGAGACCCGCAACGCGGTCGCGCGCCACGACCTGATCGAGCTCGTGCGCAGCAGCAACCGCGATCCGGCCGACGTGCTGATCGAGTCGGAGGAGGAAGAGGCCATTCTCGAGCAGATCGAGCGCGGCCGGCTGGAAGTGACCCGCACGATTCTGGACACCGCCGCGGGGCGCACCGCCGACCTCGGCATCGAGCTGCTCGACTTTCGCTTCAAGCGGATCAACTACGTCGAGGAGGTCCAGCAGGACGTCTTCGCGCGGATGATCGCCGAGCGGCAGCGGATCGCCGAGGAGTTCCGGTCGGAGGGCCAGGGCGAGTCGGCCCGCATCCACGGCGAGCGCGAGCGCGAGCTGGCCCAGATCCAGTCCGCGGCCTACCGCCGGGCCGAGGAGCTGCGGGGCGAGGCCGACGCCAACGCCACCCGCATCTACGCCGACGCCTACAACCGCGACGAGGACTTCTACGCGTTCACCAAATCGCTGGAAACCTACGAGGCGACCATGGATACCGAGACGCTGTTCATTCTGGGGACCGACAGCGAGCTGCTCCGGTTCCTGGAGCGGACGCGCTGAGCCGGGCTCGGAACCGACGCGGCCCATGCCGTGAGTCGTCCCCGCGGCGGCTCACGGCGCGCCCGCGGATGTGTCAGCCGGCGACCAGACGCAGGAGAAGGGCGAGGATCGCCATGGACAGCGCGACGTTGAACCCGGCGATCCATTTCAAGAGCTTCACATCGGACTCGATGTTGGAAAGCCGGTCTTCGAAGCCCGCGATCTCTTCGGCAGCCTCGCGGGCCTTGTCCTCCGGCGCGCCGGCGGCCTTGAATGCGTCGTAGGTCTTCGACAGCATCAGCGCCATCTCGGCATCGTACGGTAACGGCCGCGCGGAAGCAACGCGCCCGCGGAAGAACCGATGCAGGTCACTCCCCCCGCAGGACGATCGCCGGATCCACTCGCGCCGCGCTGCGGGCCGGTGCGAACGCGGCGAGCATCGAGGCCATTCCAAGGATGACGGCGGCACCGGCCAGCGTCGGCGGGTCGCGGGGGTCTATCTCGTACAGCAGGCTGGCGAGCCCGCCCGTGGCCAGGACGCTGGCCCCGAGGCCGAGCAGCAGACCGATCCCGGTCAGCCGCTCGGCGCGGCGCAGCATCAGCCGGACAATCGACGCGGGCGTGGCGCCGAGCGCCGCCCGGACTCCGATCTCCCGTTGGCGACGGCCGACGACGTAGCCCATCAGGCCGTAGAGGCCGACGAGCGCCAGGGTTGCGGCGACCGCCGCGAGCGCCGACGCCAGTCCGGCCTGGAGGCGCGCGTCCCTTGTCGCGTCGAACCGGAGCTCCGCGAAGGTACGAGGGGCGGACACGGCGCCGCCTGCCTCGAGCGCGCGCAGATGCTCGCGCAGGGCCGGCAGCGCCCCGCGCGGATCCGCCCGCGTTCTCAGATTCACCCACGTCCAGCCCGGCGGGTCCTGCGCGAGCGGAACGTAGACCATCGCGTACGCCGGTGAGCGCACGTCGCGCCGGGCGGCGTCGCCCACGACCCCGACGATGCGCCGGGCCTGGTCCTCGACGGCCCATTGCAGGCTGTGGCCGATCGGGTTCGTCCCCGGCCAGTACAGCTCGGCCAGGGTGCGGTTCACGACGGCGACAGCTGCTCCCGACTCCTCGGCCGCCTCGAAGTCCCGCCCGGCCAGGAGCGGAATGCCCAGCGTCTCGAAGTAGTCGCGGCTGACCGGCCGGTAGCGCGCGGTGACCGCCGACGCCGGCCCGGCGACCGGCGAATCGTGAACGTAGACCTCCCGGGCCGGCAGGAACGACACCACCGCGCCGCCGCCGGATGCGCTGGCCGCTTCCACGAACGGCTCGTCCCGCAGGCGGTCGACGAGTGCGCCGAACAGCACCGCCCGCTCCTCCGCGGTCAGACCCGGCACCGTCACCCTGGCCGTCAGCCCGCGGCCGGCGTGGAAGCCGAGGTCGACCTCGGCGGTCCGGAACGCGCTCCGGACCAGCAGGCCGCACGACACGAGCAGCACGAGCGACAGCGCCACCTGAACCACCACCAGCCCGTTCATCGCCCGCACGCCGCGGCTGCCGGTCGTCCCCATCCGCTGGCGCTCGGCGAGCGAGGTTCCGTCGCGGAGCACCTGCGCCAGCGGCAACGCCGCGAACAGGAGCGCGGCCAGGGCCGCAACGGCGACGCCGATGGCGAGCACCCGCCGGTCCGGACCGAGGTCGAGCTCGTAGGGCACCCCGAGCGGCAGCAGCGGCGTCAGTGGGCTCAGCGTGTACACCAGCCCCGCCGCCAGCGTCCCGCCCGCGGCCACCAGCAGCACCACCTCGGCGCCCACGCGGCGCGCCAGATCGAGGGCCCCGGCTCCGAGCGCGCGGCGAACGGCCAGTTCGCGCCGCCTTTCGAGACCACGCGCGATCAGCAAGGTGGCCAGGTTCGCGCACCCCACCAGCAGGCCGGCCATGGCCATCAGCCCCAGCATCAGCAGCACCCGGCCCACGGGCTCGCGATACTCCGGCCATAGCCGCAGGTAGTTGCCGGGCAGCACCGCGACGCGCCAGGGCTGTCCCATGTCGGGAAAGCTCGGATTGTCGACCCGGTCGCGCGAGAGCACCGCGTCGAGCGGATCGATGCGCGCCTGCAGCGCCTCGATCCGTTGTCCGCCACGCACCCGCCCGACGGTCTGGAACACCGGCAGGGCGGCGCTCCCGAACACCCGAGAATCGTCGACGCCGAACTCCTCGGCGGCCATCAACGCGGGAATCCAGAAGGCGCTCTCGAAGCTGGGCCAGACCGGACCGCGGAACCCGGGCGGCGCCACGCCGATGACCTCGAAGCGGCGGCCGTCCAGCAGCAGGTCGCGGCCCACCACGTCCGGGTCCGACGCGAACTGCGTGCGCCACAGCATGTGCGACAGGACGATCACGGAATGAGCGCCGGGGGCTACGTTGTCGGACGGCGCAATGATCCGCCCGAGAAACGGCTGCACCCGTAACACGGAGAAGAAGTTGCCGGAAACGAGCTCGCCTTCGTGCAGCTCCGGGAACTCGCCGCCGCCGACCGTGCTGAAGGTGCGCACGAAGGCCGCCAGGTCCGCGGGTCCCTCACCGTCGTCGTGCAGGACATCGCGGAAGGCGACGTAGTCCGGCCAGGCAATCGTGGAGTACTCGACACCGCTTCGCGCGTAGAGCGTGATGAGCTCGCCCCCGTCGGCGAAGCCGAGAGGCCGCCACAGCGCCCGGTCCACGAGACTGAACGCCAGCGTCGACCCGGCGATGCCGATGGCGACGGTCAGCACCGCCGCCGCGACCCAGCCCGGCTTCTTCAGGAGAAAGCGCAGCGCGAGCCTCAAGTCACGCACCGTCTCATCCCGCCGGCATCGACGTCCATTTCTCGGACGAACCCGCGCTCGCCACTACCGTCTCGATGAACAGCATGCCGCGCAGGCCGTCGTCGACGTTCGGGAAGTCGAGCGCGAGCGGATCGGGCTCCCCACCCAGCACGCGGGCACGGATGGTGTCGCAGGCGTTGGCGTAGATGTTCGCGAACGCCTCGAAGAACGCCTCCGGGTGGCCGGCCGGCAGCCGGGTCGCGCGGGCCGCGGCGGGGCTCATCTCGCCGATGTAGCCATTGCCGCGGCTCCAGGTCTCCTCCGGCCCGTCGAGCGAGGTCAACTGCAGCGTGTTGGGCGTCTCCTGCCGCCAGCGGAGGCCGCGCCGCTCGCCGTAGACGCGAAGCGCGAGCCCGTTCTCCTCGCCGACCGAGACCTGGCTGGCGAACAGGACGCCGCGCGCGCCGCCCTCGAAGCGCACCAGGACGTTGCCGTCGTCGTCGAGCCGCCGGCCGTCGACGAAGATCGTCAGGTCCGCGGCGAGCTCCGTGACGCGCAGGCCGGTGACGTACTCCGCGAGGTTCTCGGCGTGCGTACCGATGTCGCCGATGCAGCCGGCCGCACCGCTGCGGGCCGGGTCGGTGCGCCAGTCGGCCTGCTTCATGCCGGTCCGTTCCAGCGGCGTGGCCAGCCAGCCCTGCGGGTATTCCGCCACGATCTTCCGCACCGGCCCGAGCTCGCCCTTGCGCACGAGGTCGCGGGCCAGCTTCACCATCGGGTAGCCGGTGTAGTTGTGGGTCAGCGCGAACACGCAGCCGGATCGCTCGACGATCTCCTTGAGACGCCGCGCCTCGTCGACGTCGAACGTCATCGGCTTGTCGCAGACGACGTGGATGCCCGCCTCGAGCAACGCGCTCGCCATCGGGAAGTGCAGGTGGTTGGGGGTGACGATCGAGACGAAGTCGACCCGCTCCCCCGCCGGCAGCCTCCGCTCACGCTCGATCATCTCGTCCAGCGAACGGTAGACTCGCGCCGGATCGAGGAGCAGCTCGCGCCCCTTCTCCCGCGATCGCTCGAGATCGGAAGCGAACGCCCCGGCGACCAGCTCCACGCCGCCGTCCAGCAGCGCCGCGCGCCGGTGGACGTCCCCGATGAAGGCGCCCGGGCCGCCTCCGACCATTCCCATCTTCAGCGTCCGGTCCAGAATCGCCATGATCAGCTCTCGAACGCCGCGTCGAAGGCCAGGCTCGACGGCGCGAAGTCGATGCTCTTGACGAACTCGCACGACTCGCGGGCGCCGTGCTCGCGGTCCATGCCGGAATCCTCCCACTCGACGGACAGCGGTCCGGTGTAGGCGATCCGGTTCAGGGCGCGGATGATCGCTTCGAAGTCGACGTCGCCCCGGCCCACCGAGCGGAAATCCCAGCCGCGGCCCGGCTCCCCGAACCCGAGGTGCGACGAGAGGATGCCGCTGCGGCCGTCGAGCGTGACCGCCGCGTCCTTCATGTGGACGTGGTGGATGCGGTCGGGGAACTCCTCGATGAAGCGCACCGGATCGACCCCCTGCCACTTCAGATGGCTCGGATCGAAGTTGAAGCCGAAGGCGTCGCGCCGCCCGATCGCCTCGAGCGCCCGCGCGGCGGTGACGATATCGAAGGCTATCTCGGTCGGATGGACCTCCAGGGCGAAGCGCACCCCGTTGTCGTCGAACACGTCCAGGATCGGGTGCCACAGCGCCGCGAAGCGCTCGAAACCCGCCTCGATGGCCTGCGGGCTGACCGGGGGGAAGGAGTACAGCAGGTGCCAGATGGACGAGCCGGTGAAGCCGCACACCACCGGGACGCCGAGATTGCGGGCGGCTCGCGCCGCGTTCTTCATCGTCTGGACCGCCCAGGCCCGCTTCGCCTCCGGATCGCCCGCGAGGTCGTCCGGGGCGAAGGCGTCCGAGCGCTCGTCGTTCGGATCGCAGACGAGTTGCCCCGCCAGGTGGTGGGAGATCGCCCAGCAGCCGAGGTTCTCGGCCGCCAGCAGCTCCTTCCGCTCGGCGCAGTATTCGGTGTCGGTCGCCGCGCGGTCGACGTCCAGGTGATCGCCCCAACAGGCGAGCTCCAAGCCGTCGTACCCCAATTCGGCCGCCTTCGCGGCGAGATCCGAGAGTGGAAGATCGGCCCACTGGCCGGTGAAGAGCGTGACCTGACGCGCCATGAATCGTCCGTCCTTTCGTGCGAAACCACCGCCAGCCGGACGCGCCGCCCGACTGCCCTCACTACATATCACGTTCACGTTCCGCGGGCGGCGCCGCCCACCGTTCCGCTGCGAGCCGCGATGCGCGTACGGCCGAAGCGCGGACGCGCCAATCGCGTATTATCGCTTCATGGGCAGGTGGCGGCGGCCGGGCGGCAACGAGCACCGACACCGCAACGGAATCGCGGGGACGGGCTCATGGCGGAACGGACCGGGCGCCAGGCGACCGTCCTGAGCGACACGCAGCGAGAGACCGTGCCCGTGCGGGTGGACATCAATCGCCAGTGGTTGCTCGCTTCCCGGCCGCGGGGCACGGTGGCCGAAGCGGATTTCCGCTACCACGAAGCGCCGTGCCCGACGATCGGCAGCGGGCAGTTCCTGGTACGGACGCTCTACGTGTCCATCGATCCGGGGCTGCGCGGATGGCTGACACGCTCTCCGGAGTATCTCTCTCAGGCCATCGACCTGTACCTGGACGCCCTCTTCGTGACGCGCGGCCAGATGGCCGTTCCTCCCCGGTACAACGCTCCCCTCTCCATCGGATCGGTGATGTGCGGTCCGGGCCTCGGACAGGTGGTCGAGTCGCGCCATCCGGCGTTCGCCGCCGGCGACTTCGTATCGGGACTCCTCGGCTGGCAGGAGTATTGCGCCAGCGATGGCGTCAACGAGGTTCCGGTCTCCCGGTTCAAGCGGGTGCACCCGCTGCCGAGATACCTGGGCGTGTTCGGAAACAGCGGGATGTCCGCCTACTTCGGCATGCTCGACGTCGCGAAGCCGCGCGAGGGCGAAACGGTGCTCGTATCCGGCGCGGCCGGGGCAACCGGCTCGATCGCCGCACAGATCGCGAGATTCCAAGGCTGCCGCGTCATCGGGATCGCGGGCGGGCCGGAGAAGCGCCGCTGGCTCACGGAAGCGCTCGGGCTCGACGCCGCCATCGACTACAAGTCCGAGGATCTCGACGCGCGTCTGAAGGAGCTGTGCCCCGACGGCGTCAACGTCTACTTCGACAACGTCGGCGGCCGGACGCTCGAGATCGTGCTCGACCACATGGCCACCTGGGGACGCATCGCCCTGTGCGGCACGATCTCCGCCTATGACCACGGCGAGGCGCCGGCGGGTCCCGCCAACCTCGCCCGCCTGGCCACGCGCCGCGTTCGGATGGAGGGTTTCCTGGCCCCCGACTACAGCCCGCGCTACAAGGAGGCGCGGCGCCAGCTCTCCGCCTGGCTCGCCACCGGCGCCCTCAAGGCATGCGAAGACATCCACGAGGGTTTCGAGAACATCCCGCGGGCCTTCCTCGGTGTTTTTCGCGGCGCCAACATAGGCAAGGCGATGGTCAAGCTGGCCGATCCGGTGTGAGCGGCGCGGCCGGCGCGGGAACGGCACGGCGAGCCGTCGCCGCATTGCCGAACGAGAAAGCGACGAGGGTGCCGGCCGGGGGTTCTGGCGCAAAATACCCTGAATCCTTGACATGATTCGTCACAAATAGACACCATTCTCTGGTGCTCTTCAGGCGGGTAGTCGATGACCTTCGGTCCTGGCGGCAAAGGGACGACCGCAAGCCCCTCGTGCTCCGCGGCGCCCGTCAGGTCGGCAAGACGACGGCGGTCGACCTGTTCGGCGCGGAGTTTCGCCAATACGTCTCGCTGAATCTGGACCATCCCGGAGACCGCGAGATCTTCGACCGCGAGCTGCCCCTCGCGCGAACGCTGGAGGCGATCTTCTTTCTGAAGAACGCCGACCCGGCCGAGGCGTCGACGCTCCTGTTCCTCGACGAGATCCAGAATTCCCCGCACGCCGTGCAGTTGCTGCGCTACTTCGCAGAGGAACGCGCGGACCTGCCCGTGGTTGCCGCCGGGTCGCTGCTCGAGGCGACCCTGGACCGGTACCGGGCCAGCTTCCCGGTGGGCCGCGTCGAGTTCCTGTACG
This sequence comes from Acidobacteriota bacterium, assembly GCA_009861545.1. NCBI lineage: Bacteria > Pseudomonadati > Acidobacteriota > Acidobacteriota bacterium. Next base: position 66,355 of record VXME01000150.1, read on the forward strand.
TCTATCCGCTGACCTTCGCAGAGTACGCCGCGGCCGCGCCCGACAGGTTGCACGACGCGATGGCCGCCGCCCCTTGCCCGGACTACGCCGTCGCACCCTTGCGGCGCCTGTTTCGAGACTACGTCCTGGTCGGCGGCATGCCCGAGATCGCGGCCTCGTATCTCCGCCATCGTGACCTCGGCCGCCTGACGCGGCTGTACGAAGGTCTGCTCGTGTCCTACGCGGACGACGCTGCGAAGTACGCTCGCGGCGCGACGCAGCTCGGACATCTCCGGCACGTCATCGAGAGCGCTCCGTTGCAGGCGGGCGAACGGATTTCGTTTCAGGGGTTCGGCGGCTCCAACTACCGTTCTCGCGAAATGGCCGACGCGCTCAGGACCCTCGAGCGCGCCATGCTCCTGTTTCTGGTCTACCCCACCACCGCCGTCCAGCCGCCGGCGCTGCCCGATCTGCGCAAGTCACCGCGCCTGCTCTATGTCGACACCGGCCTGGTGAACTACCGCGCCGGCCTGCAGACCGGATTCCTCTCGGCGAACGATCTCGGCGCGCTGTATCGTGGCCGCTTGGCAGAGCACATCGTCGGCCAGGAAATGATCGCCGCCGACCTCCGGACCAACGCCAAGCCATGCTTCTGGGTGCGGCAGAAGCCCGGGTCCACTGCGGAAGTCGACTACCTGCATCGGTACCGAGACCGACTGGTGCCCGTCGAGGTGAAGTCCGGCAAGAGCGGCACCCTGCGGTCGCTCCACCAGTTCATGCAGCGCGCGGACCACGACATCGCCGTTCGGCTCTGGGACGGCGACATCGACCTGCACGTGGCGAAGACGCCCGAGGGACGCCGCTTCCGCCTGCTCAACCTGCCCTTCTTCCTGGCCCACCAACTGGACGCCTATCTCGATTGGGCAGACCGAGAGGGCTACTGACATGGAGCCCCGAAACCCCTCGCAGGCTCGGAGTCTCGGCCCGTTTCGTCCTCATCACGACCTTGCGTCGCAGCCGTTCCGCGACGCAAGGTCGTAGAATGGGCAGGTTCGGGCAGCGGAGGTTACCGATGGCGCAGCTCACACGACGCGAATGGCACCGGCTGACGCTCGGCGGCGTCGCGGCGGGCGCGGCCGGCATCCTGCCGGGAACCGCTCGTCGGGCCGTGTCCGCGCAGTCCGAATCGCGGTTCGCGGGCGTCCTCATCGGCCTGCAGAGCTACAGCTTCCGCGACCTGAGCCTCGACGCGGGCATCGCCGCGATGCAGCAGGTCGGGATCACGAGTTGCGAGCTGTGGGAAGGGCACGTCGAGCCGGCCGAGTTGCGCCGCCCCGAGAACCGGGAGCGGCTGCGGCGCTGGCGAACGACCATTCCCCTCGATTACTTCGAGGAGATCCGCTGGCAGTTCGAGGACGCCGGCATCGAGATCAACGCCTACAACCTCAGCTTCAAGGACCACTTCTCGGACGCGGAGATCGACCGCGGCTTCGAGATGGCGCAGATGCTGGGGGCGCCGGCCATCACGGCCTCGGCGCACATGAACAGCGTGCCTCGAATCGCCCGCTACGCCGACCGCTACGGCATGCCGGTGGCGATGCACAACCACTCGCGCGTCGACCCGAACGCGTTCTCCAGCCCGGCGGACTTCGCGCGGGCGATCGAGATGGGCGGGCGCGCGCCGATCGCGGTCAACCTCGACATCGGCCACATGGTGGCGGCCAACCACGATCCGATCGCCTACCTGAAGGCGAACTACCAGCGGATAGTCACCCTCCACCTGAAGGACCGCGAGCGGAACGACGGCCCCGACACGCCATGGGGCGAGGGCGACACCCCGATCCGCGAGACGCTGCTGCTGCTGCGCGACGAGGGCTGGAACATCCCGGCGAACATCGAGTACGAGTACCCGGGCGACGACACGGTCACCGAGATCGGCCGCTGTCTGGAATACTGCAAGGACGTGCTCGGCGCATGAGCAAGGGCACGGGAGTGAATCCGATGACAGACTTGATCCGCACCACACACGCGACCCTGGCCGTGCTGCTGCTCGCGGCGATTGCCGCGCCGGCAGTCGCCCAGACGCTGCCGCGGGTGCTGTACGTCACCCAGTCGGCGGGCTTCGCGCACCCGGTGGTGCCGCTCTCCGAGCAGGTGCTCCCGGCCATCGGCCGCGAGCACGACGCATTCGAGGTCGACATCACGCGCGACGCTTCCATCCTGACCGCGGAGGTGCTGGCCCGCTACGACGCGGTCGTCTTCTACACCACCGGCGAGCTGCCGCTCGACGCCGACCAGAAGGAGGCGTTCCTCGACTTCATCCGCGGCGGCGGCGGCTTCATCGGCGTGCACAGCGCGACGGACACCTTCTACGAGTGGCCGGCGTACGGCGAGCTCATCGGCGGCTACTTCGACAACCACCCGTGGCGGCAGGAGGTGGAGATCCGGGTCGAGGACCTCGACCACCCCGCGACGCGCCACCTGGGCGCCAGCTTCCGCATCAGCGACGAGATCTACCAGTTCAAGGACTGGGAGCGCGCGCGGGTCGACGTGCTGCTGAGCCTCGACACCGACTCGGTCGACGCGCAGAAGGAAGGCGTCAGGCGCACGGACGGCGACTTCGCGCTGGCCTGGAGCCGCGACTACGGCGACGGCCGGATGTTCTACACCGCGCTCGGCCACGAGGACGCGGTGTGGCAGGACGAGCGGTTCCAGCGTCTCGTCGTCAACGGTATCGTCTGGGCGATGGGCGATGCCGGCAACCGGTCCGCGGACGACTGGCGCGTTCTGTTCGACGGCACGACGACGGCGGCCTGGCGCGGCTACAAGCGCGACGCGCTGCCGGACGGCTGGCAGGTGGTCGACGGCGCGCTGGCGCGGGTCGACCGCGGGGGGGACATCATCACCGTCGAGCAGTTCGAGAACTTCGAGCTCCGCTTCGAGTGGCAGGTCGAGGCGGGCGGCAACAGCGGCGTGTTCTTCGGCGTCACCGAGGAAGTCGACGGCCCGGTCTGGCACAGCGGCCCCGAGTTCCAGATCCTGCACAACGCCGGGCACCGCGACGGCCAGGCGCCGATCACCTCGGCCGGCAGCAACTACGCGGTTCATCCGCCGGCGGCGGACGTCACGCGACCGGTGGGCGAATGGAACACGTCACGGCTGATCGTCGACGACGGCCGCGTCGAGCACTGGATGAACGGCATGCACCTGCTCACCTACCAGATGGGCGACGCCGACTGGCAGGCGCGGGTGGAGGCGAGCAAGTTCGCCCCGCTGCCGCGCTACGGACGCGTGCCGCGCGGGCACATCGCGATACAGGACCACGGCGATCCCGTCCGGTTCCGCAATATCCTGATTCGGGAGATCAACTGAGCGTCTCCCATGTCGCCAACTGTTCGCCTCAAGCTCTCGGCGATGATGTTCCTCCAGTACTTCGTCTGGGGGGCATGGTCCGTGCCGCTCGGTACCTATCTGGGCGGCCCGCTGGCGTTTCAGGGCGAGCAGATCGGCCTCGTCTTCGGGACGACGGCCATCGCCGCGATGGTCTCCCCGTTCTTCATCGGGATGGTGGCGGACCGCTTCTTCGCCACTGAGCGGCTCCTCGCCGCGCTCCACGTCGTGGGCGGGATCATCCTGTTCATGGTGTCGCTGCAGGCGTCGTTCGGAGCGTTCTACGCGGTCCTGCTGGTGTACGCCCTCTGCTACATGCCGACGCTGGCGCTCACCAACTCCATCTCGTTCCGGCAGATGTCGAATCCCGGCCAGCAGTTCCCCGCCGTGCGCGTGCTCGGCACCATCGGCTGGATCGTGGCCGGCCTCGCGGTCGGCTTCCTGCAGCTCGAAGATACCGAACGCCCGCTGCAGATCGCCGCCGCCGCGTCGGTCGTGCTGGGCGTCTTCTGTCTCGCGCTGCCCCACACGCCGCCGGCGAAGACCGCCACGCGGGTGACGGCGCGCGACGTGTTGGGCCTCGACGCCCTGCGGCTGCTGCGCGAGCGCTCGTTCGCCGTCTTCGTGATCGGCTCGTTCCTCGTCTGCATCCCGCTGCAGTTCTACTACGCGTTCGCCAACCCGTTCCTCAACGAGATCGGCGTCGACAACGCGGCCGGCAAGATGACCCTCGGCCAGATGTCCGAGATCGGCTTCATGGTGCTGATGCCCTGGTTCCTCGTCCGCCTGGGCGTCAAGCGCCTGCTGCTGGTCGGCATGCTCGCGTGGGCGGCGCGATACGTCCTGTTCGCCTACGGAGACCCCGGACCGGCCGTCTGGATGCTCTACGCCGGCATCCTGCTCCACGGTATCTGCTACGACTTCTTCTTCGTCACCGGCCAGATCTACGTCGACACCAAGGCGCCGAAGGACCTGCGCGCGGCCGCACAGGGGTTCATCGCCTTCGTCACCCTCGGCGTCGGCGGCTTCATCGGGAGCTGGCTCTCGGGACGTGTCGTCGATGCCTACGTCGTGGCGGGCGACGGCGTCCCCCACCAGTGGGAGTCGATCTGGCTGATCCCCGCGGCCTGGGCCGCAGTCGTGCTGGTGCTGTTCGCGGTCTTCTTCACGCACCGGGACGATCCGGACCCGGCGGCGGAAGCGAGAGCGGCGGCCTGATAGCGCTCAACCATCACGAAGCGAGCAAATGAGACCGTATTACGACTTCTCTCGCGGAGAGCGCGGCAAGTTCTACCGCCGCGGGGCCCGGTTGAATCTGCCACGCCATGAGGTAGTCCCGGACCCGGACCATCCGAACGGCAATTCTGCCACACGCTCGCCTGAACCGCGTGCGGGCGTGTCGAGACCGACTGACGACAGCATGGTCGGCGACGACGAATCCGGGACTGCAGCCGGCTCGAGGCGAATGCGAAGCCAACGCCCTTGAATACGCTGGTCGACACCCTCGTCGTGACCAACGATGGGGACGAATCGTCCCCGACGGTCGGGCCGCGCTGGTGCCGTTCGCGGTGTTCTTCATGCACCGGGAAGCGCCGAACCCAGCGACAGAGGCAAGGGCGACCACCTGTGCGCTGAACGGCACGACAAAGCCATCACACGAGTCCCGTCAGCGGCCGCGTTTCCATGCCGCCACCACGATTTCACCCGCCCGGCGCTTGTCGCCCGCACTCAGTTGCCCAAGCGGCACCTGCGCGGCAGGCCCGAATGCAAAACAGAATGGGAATGGCAGGACTGACGCGCCACTCGAATCCCTTGACGTCCTCGAACGCACGCCACGCCTTCTCCACAGCCGTGTTGAGATACTGCCGCGATAGCGACTCCATCGCTGTCACGGCTATTCGGCGGTCTCGTCGTCGTCCCGGACCCGACCAGCTCGACCCTCGTCACAGGGACCTCGCAAGAGCATCCACGCTTCTGTACGATCACAAGCATCGGCAAGGGCGAAAACGGCCCGTTCGACATCCACGGCTCGAACGCTCTTTCCGGAAGAACCAGATTCCGCGTTGACCGACGTGGCGATGTCCCTGCACCAGGAAGCCCACTTCCCATAGACGCATTCATTCCTCCTGGTAATCTTGATCTGCGTATCGGCCTTCTTTCCGAAGTCAGCTCGTTTCCGAAACACGAGATCCTGCAAGGGAGGAAACTCCAAAGTCTGCGAAAACGACTCGGCGACCTTCATATCCAGAACGGGGTGTCTATCCGGATTGAGGAACATGACGATCTTGGTCACGAATGACATGCCACTGAACTGGGGCAAGCCAATCTTCTTGATGTCGAACAACCCCGGCGTCTCTTGCGATTCCGTAGCCGAAATGAAGTCGTCGACCATCTTCTCGGTAGCGTTCTGCAGGAATTCCTCGACCCGATGGACTCGCCGTCCAGGGCTGTTGGCATACCCCCAGTACAGAACATTCGCCAGGCCCTCCTTCACGGTCTCGGATTCTCTTGCTCGTAGCCGCTTTCCGATGTACATCTCCACCGCAGCCATGTCACGATGACAGAGCTCGCGCCCCTTCCGGAAGTCATAAGTGACCGTGGGAAAACGGTACTGCTCGATGGCCGTACGTAACATGGACGAATACGTACCAGTGCTCGCGAGCAGCTTCCGCACCGCCGGCACCAGACGGGTCGGAATCACCATGACCGTCTGACCGGGGTCGGACAGGGCGGCCTCGTCCTCCGCCACTGCCTCGTCCTCGGGTTGCGTCTCGTAGTGCGTAATCACGTCGGCAACGCGGGCGTCGCCCCACCCTTCCGGCAACCGCGAATTCCCCGACGACTTCATCGCCGTTTCCTCTTCATTCGACGCACGAAAGCTCGTAGGGGCTTTCCGTGCAATTCGTACGCCGTGATGACGAACAGGCCATCGGCATCTCGCGACGGCGCATAGATCACGCGCAGATATCTTCCGTCCTGGGTCTGACCCGTGGCAATCCGCGAGCCAGCCCGACCCGGCCGGTCCTCACCCGGTGCTCCAAGCACGTCCTCGACCTCCGTCTCGGAAACACCGTGCCCATAGATGTGCGGCTCGCCCGTAGCGGGGTCCGAATAGTACCGCACTCCGAACCGACCTGTTCATCGCGACACCCGTGACTACGCTACACCCCGGCGAGCCTCCCCGTGCTGTCGGCGATTCGGTCCACCTCGACGTCGACCTTCTCGAGCAGGCTGAGCCCCAGGTTCATGAACGGGGTGTGCAGCGGGTACTTCAGGTGGCGGTTGCCGGCCAGCCTTCCGGCGCCGCCGCCGACGAGCGCCGTCGGCAGGTCGAACGGGGTGTGGTGGTCGCCGTCGCCCATGCCGCAGCCGTAGACCAGGATGCAGTGGTCGAGCAGCGTGCCGTCGCCGTCGGGGGTCGCGCGCAGCTTCTCGACGAGCTTGGCGAAGAGCGACATCTGGAAGACGGTGATCTTCGTGTACTGCGCGACGTTGTGCGGATCGGTCTGGTGGTGCGACACCGTGTGGTGCGCCTCCGGCACCCCGATCTCGGGATAGGTCCGGCCGCTCTGCTCGCGCGCCACCTGCGTGCAGCTCACGCGGGTGACGTCGGCCTGAAAGGCCAGCGCCAGCAGGTCGTAGAGCAGGGAGAGGTGCTCGGCGTAGCCGTCGGGCACGCCGGCCGGCTGCTCCAGCTCGGGCAGCGGGGTGGAGGCGTTGTTCTCCTCCGCCCGCTGGATGCGCCGCTCGACGTCACGGACCGTATCCAGGTACTCCCCGACGCGCGTCCGGTCACCTGCGCCGAGCCGCCGCTCGAGCCGCCGCAGGCTCTCGGTGGTCGCGTCGAGGATGCTGCGGTCCTTGCGCATGTCGGCCAGCCGCGCCGCCACGCTGCCGCCGTCGCCGAACATCCGCTGGAAGACGACGCGGGGGTCCCGCTCGTGCGGCAGCGGCGTCGACTCGTCCTTCCACGACGTCGAGTTCAGGTAGGCGCACGCGTAGCCGTTCTCGCAGTTGCCGACCAGGTAGTTCGAATCGGTGGTCAGCTCCAGCGACGACAGCGAGGTCTCGGCGCCGAGCACGTCGGCCGCGTACTGGTCGATGGTCTTGCCCGCCTTCAGGTCGGCGCCTTCGGTCTTGTAGGGCAGGACGCCGTTGAGCCAGCCGGCGTGGGCGCGGCTGTGGACCCCGCCCCCTTCGTTCGGGCTGACCACGCCGCGGTTGCTGAGGCCGCTGACCACCGTCAACTGGTCGCGGAACGGTTCGAGCGGCTGCAGGATCGGCGTCATCGCGAAGTCGCGGCCGCCGTCACCCGCCGGGTGGAAGTTCGACAGGAACATGCCGTTCGGCTCGTAGAAGAAGCCGAGCCGCCGCACCGGCCGCGCCGCCGTCCGGGCGGTGGCGGTCAGCGCCGGGGCCATCGCGTCGAGCAGCGGCAACGCCACGGCAGCGCCCAATCCGCGGAGGAACATCCGGCGGGGCAACGACTTGCGGGTGATGATCATGACCGCGCTCTCCTCAACTGGAACGGATCGCTCCGCACCACGCTCAGAATGATGTCCTGCAACCGGTAGCCGCCGTCCGCCGTCTCGCGCAGAATCCGCCGCACCGTCGGCATGTCGGCGTGCGTCAACCCGCGGCCGAGGGCGTAGGTCAGCAGCTTCTCCGTCATCGTCGTCACGAACCGCTTCGGACGCCGCACGAGCGCCGTGCGCAACTCGGCCGCGCCGTCGAACGCCGTGCCGTCCGGCAGGACGCCCGATGCGTCGATCGGGTTGAACGACTCGTCGACCACCCGCCAGCGGCCGATGGCGTCGAAGTTCTCCAGCGCGAAGCCGGCCGGGTCGATCATCGCATGGCAGGCCGCGCAGGCGGGGTTGTCGCGGTGCGCCTGCATCCGTTCGCGCAGCGTCGCCGTCTTCGCCTGCGTCTTGCGGTCGACCAGCGCCGGCACGTTCGGCGGCGGGTCGGGCGGCGGCGTGCCGAGGATGTTGTTCAGAATCCACTTGCCGCGCAGCACGGGCGACGTACGGATGGCGTGCGACGTCAGCGTGAGGATGCTGCCGTGCCCCAGCAGACCGCGGCGCGGGCTGCCGGCGGGCCGGGACACCCGGCGGAAGTGACTGCCCTGCACGTTCGGAACGCCGTAGTGCGCCGCCACCCGCTCGTTCAGGAACGTATAGTCGGCCGTCAACAGGTCCAGGGCCGCCCCGTTCTCCCGCACGACGCTGTCGAAGAAGAGCTCCGTCTCGCGGATCATCCCGCGGCGCAGCGACTCGTCGAACGCGAGCGAGTACGGGTCGCCCGGCCGCACCGCCGTGTCGGCCAGGTTGCGAAGCTGCAGCCACTGCCCGGCGAAGTTGCGGGTCAGCGCGCCGGCGCGCGCGTCGGCCAGCATTCGCCGCACCTGCCCTTCCAGCTCGTTCGGATCGCGCAGACGGCCTGTCTCGGCCGCCCGCAGCAGCGCGTCGTCCGGGATGCTGCTCCAGAGGAAGAAGGAGAGGCGCGAGGCGAGCTCCAGGTCGCCGATGCGGTAGACGTCGGCGCCCGCCTGGTCGGGCGGCGGCGCCTCGACACGGAAAAGGAAGTCCGGACTCGCCAGCAGCCAGCGCAGCGCCAGCTCGATGCCCGCCTCGAACGAGCCGCCCGCCGCGCGCTCGTCCGCGTAGAAGCCGAGCAGCGTGTCCAGGTCATCGTCGGTCGCCGGCCGCCGATAGGCGAGGCGGGCCAGGGACGACAGGATACGGGCGGCGCACCGGGTCTGCTCGTCCGGCGCCGCACCGGCCGGCCGGCACGTGAAGATCCGCGCCCGGCTCGGGGTCTCCCCCGCCCCCTGCGGGTTGTAGGGGCCGGTGACGGTGATGCTCGACACGATCGGGATCGGCCCGGCCGCGCCGCCGCGCCGCGGGTTCTGAAACGGCAGCCGGACCTGCTCGACGAGTGCCGCCGGATTGCGGAAGAAAGTCACCCCGACGTCGTGCGGACCTGCGGGAACCGGCACGCGCACCGTCACGCTCGACGCGTTCGCGTACGGGTTCGACCCGCCGGCGTCGGGATCGGGCGGCGCGAGCGTGACCACATCGACCTGCTCGCCGTCGACGGTGATCTCCAGACGGTGCGGGACGCTCACGTTGCGCGACCGCCCCAGCTCGACCTGGATGTCGTACTCCGCCTCCTGCGGGAACAGGTGCGTCACCAACGCGCCGCCCCGGGTCCCGAAGGGCAGCCGGTCCATGCGGTCGTGCTGCTGCATGTCGGTCGCGAGGCGGTAGGTCTCGCCCACCACCGCCGGCGGCGGGCTCCCGACCGCAGCCCGGCTGACCGTCCTGGCCGCCGCGAGGTAGCGCTCCAGCAGCGACTGCGACATCCGCAGCGCGGTCCCGATGTTGTCGAATCCGTAGCTGGAGTCGTCGGCCGGCAGCAGGGCGTCGACATCCACCTCCAGGGCCAGCAGGTCGCGGACCGCGTTGCGGTACTCGGCGCGGTTGAGACGGTGCAGCGGCGCCGTCCGGCCGGGATCGGGCCGCGCGGCCGCCGCGCTATCCAGCTCGGTTTCCAGCCACGTGACGAAATCGAGCGTGCCTGCCTCGTCCGGGCGGGGCCGACCCGCCGGCGGCATCATCCCGCCGCGCAGCTTGCGAACGACCTTCTCCCACGCCTCGGGATGCTCGCCGACGGCCGCGAGGTTCAGGGTGTCGAGGGTCAGCCCGACGGCGCGGAGCTGGCCGACGAGCGGCGACGGCGCGCCGCCGCGGCCCGTGACCAGGCGCTCGTTGTGGCAGGTGACGCAGTAGCGGTCGAGCAGGGCGCGGTACGACGTCGCCCCTCTCTCGGCTCCCGTAGCTTGCGGTGCGACCGCGGCGGCAAACGTTGCCTGAGCACGCGCAGCAGAAGCCGATGCCGCCGCGGCCGGCACACCCTGCCCGAGTGCCTCACCGGCCGGCATGAACGCAACGGCGATGACGGCGAGGGCAATGAACGGCGTCCGGCTCACGAGGAATCCTCCCGAATCACGGAGCGATGCACCGAGGGATGGCGGCCCGCGGCGATCGTACAACTCCACTTGCCCACTGACAATTCGGATGCGCGTTCCGCCCGACCCGGAAACGGGTTCACCCGTCGTGGTCAGAACGGCAGACCGACCCGAACGTAGTAGCGCGGCCCCTCCCGCTCGATGAAGGGAAAGGCGGCGCCTGCACGCAGCCGCAGCGGCACCCCGTACAGGGCGAGCAGGTCGGTGCTGACCTCGAAACCGGCCGACAGCAGAACGCTCGGCCGGGGACTCTCGTCGCCGGAGGACGACACGCGGCCCCACGCGTTGCCGCCGTCGAGGAACACCGAGCCGAAGATGCGGTCGACGTGCAGCGGCAACGTCCCGCGTCCGCGATTGACGAGCGCGAGCGGCATGCGCAGCTCCACGCTGGTGGACCATGCAGTGCGGCCCGATCGCGTGGATGTCTCGTAGCCGCGAACAGGCAGGAAGACCGAGCCGCCCACCAGCGTGGGAGCGCCCGGCAGCGACACGCGGTCGCCCGAGGCGCCGCCCACCTCGAAGTACCCGGTCTGCGCCCCCGGCCCGCGAGCCGTCCCGCCGCTCGCGCGCACCGCGAGCACCGGCGCCGCGAATCCCGGTCCCGGCAACGGAATGTAGGCCCGCACCCGCCCGATGAGGTCATCGACGGAGAGATCGACGGCGTCGCGACCCGCGAGCCCACCCGGAACATCCACGTCGCCGCGCGTCCGCGCGCGCAGGTACAGCGCCGCGCCGCGTGCGTTGCCCATCTGGAAGGCATGCGACCGCGCGCTCGAGACGCTGAACGAAACCGCGTACTCGCTCAGGAGGCTGCCGGGCCGGGTGAGGCGGAGACTGTCCGTCGACCGCAGGGCATCGTCCAGCACCTCCCGGTCGCTGCGGACCAACCCGGCCGACAGCCGCAGCGACGTCGACAGGCGCACGCCGGGTCTCCGCACCCGCACCGACGTGGCCAGGCGCCGCTCCCGCTCCAGAACGAAGAACGCCGCCGGCGAGCCCGCCGCACCCGCCTCCGGGCGTCGTACCCGCACGCCGTCGTCGTCCCACGTCTGCGAGGCGGTCACGCCGATGGTCGGATTTCCCAGGCCTCGATACTCGTACGAAACGTCGCCTTCTCCCCGGCCGCCCGACGTGAAGACCTGCGCCCCGGCCTCGTAGGCATGCCTGCCGACGAGGTCGATGCCCGACGTGCGGCCGCCGAGCGCGTAGCCGAGAAGCTCCGTGCGCGGCACCTCGACATCCCCGACGGTCGTCTTCGCGGTTGCGACCGGCTCCCGGATCACGGGGAACCAGTACCGCGGATACAGGGTCGAGGCCGGCGAGTAGTCGCGGGACGGACTCTCCCGATCGCGGGACGTCGTTCCAGCCGTATCGCCGATGGAAGCGCCGGCGGCGGCCGGCCCGACATGCGAAGCGCCGGCATCGTCGAAGCGCGCCGCCGGGGCGGGGGCGGGCGGGGCGGCGTCCGGGGCGAACCGGACCCGCTCCACCTCCCAGCCGTCGACGTGGTAACCGGAGAAGTACAGCCACTCGCCGGCGGGGTCGACGCTCGGAAACGCCGCCCCCGTCCGCACGTTCGTCAGCATGACGGGCGGGCCGAGGGGGCCGGTAAGCGGATCGACCTCCGCGCCCAGGATGTTCAGGATGCCGCTCCGGTCCGACGACCAGACCAGATAGCGGCCGTCCGCGCTCCATTTCGGCGCCAGGTCGAGGGCCCGGTCACGGGTCACCTCGTGCGTCACGCGCCCGTCCGCATCGAGGACGACCACGTCGTGCCGCCGCTCTGTCCAGCGGCTCGCGGCGATCCGACGCCCGTCGGGGGAGACCGCGGGGTAGGCCCAGTACGTGCCGGCCTCCGGCGCCGCCAGCGTCCGGATCGACCCGTCCAGGAGGTCGACCCGGGCCAGGCCGTTCGTTCCCTCGCCCTCCGCCACGGCGACGGCCCACGTTCCGTCGGGGCCGGCGGACGGCGCCGTCAGCCTCGCGCCTCGGGTCACGCGGCGCACCTCCCCGTCGACGGTCGCGACGTGCACGTCGCTGAACACCCGGTAGCGGTCCGTGTAGTCGCGTTGCGCGAAGACGACCCCCCCGGACGGCAGGACGTCGAACGGGGCGCGATTGTTGATCCTCGTCACGGTGGTCGGATCGCCGCCGTCGGGCGGCATGACCACCAGCCGCGGATACGACCGTCCATCGGACCGAACGTAAACCAGGGCGCCGCCGTCCGGCGACCTCATCGGGTGCAGCCCGTAGCGGGCGTTGCGGGTCAACGCCTCCGGCTCGGTGATCGGGCCGAACGCCGCGAGCTCGCCATCGAGGCGGTTCAGGCCCGCCCGCAACTCGTTCGTCCAGGCGGCCCATTCGCTCGACAGCGACGCGCCGAAGGCGCGCCGGCCGGCCGCGTTCAACCACGACAGCGACAGTTGTGTCGCCGGGCGCACGACCGCCTCGACGAACGCGGCCATGCTCTCGCGGCCGTGCTTGTCGAGCAGGTAGTCGAAGAAGAGCGACCCGTAGGCGTACCGGCGGGTACCGCCCGGCCACTGCCGCGAGTTGCCGCTTGCCTGTCCGATATTCTCGAACCGCCCCTCCAACGCCGCCGTCCGCAGCACCATCTCGTGGAACGTCCCGTGCACTCGGCCCGCGTCGGTCAGCGCCGACTCGTACCAGGTCGCCAGTCCCTCGGCTACCCAGCCGGGCACGACGACGCCGGGAAAAGTCAGCGGCGTCTGCGCGCGCCCGAACAGCGTGCGGAAGATCCTGCCCAGCGTCCCGCCGTAGTCGAGGTGAAAGATGTGCGCCAGCTCGTGCGTGACCAACAGCTCGAACCAGTCGTCGAAGTAGGCCAGCGCGAGGTGGTCGGCGGGGGGACGCGCGTAGAGCACGATCCGGTTCGACGGCCAGATCCGCGCGTAGCCGTTCGAGACGTCGACGTGGTCGGTCAGCACGACGTCGATCCGCCCGGACGGACCCTCGCGGAATTGCGCCGTGAGCTCGCGGTAGGCCCGCTCGGCCAGCTCGCCCACCCGCCGACCCTGCTCCTCCAGTTGCGCGGGAAAGGTGATGCGGAAGTGCTCGGTATCGACCGAGCGCCAGGCTTCGTCCGGCGGCACCTGAGCCGCCGCCGGAAAGGCGAGCACACACACGAGCACCGTCGTGGAGAAACGGAAGGACGAACGGGACATGCTGCGTCGACTCCCGGCGGGCTGGCCTCTCCAGCCTACCAGGAGAAGCGGGACGCCGGAGACGGCGGCCAGCGCGAGGTCGCCGGAAGGCCGGCGATTCGGCATTCGGCAGGCCGAGGGCCGAGGCCGTCGGACCGGAAGACGATGCGGTACCCGTGCGTCCGGGATCGGACGGGATCTACTCTTCGTCGAGCCATGCCAGAATCGCCGGCGTCACGATCTCCGGCACCTGCGTATGCGGTCCGTGCCCCACTCCCGGCAGGACGCGCAGGGTCAGCGGACCGTCTACCCAGCGCCAGATCCCGTTGAGCGTCTCCGGCTTGAAGGGGCCGCTGTCCCTGCCGTAGATGAGCAGCGTCGGAGCCTGGACCGGCGGGAACTCGCCGATGCGAAAGCCGAAGCCCTCGGTCTCCATCGTGAACGGACGCGGCGGCCAGTTGGCCTTGTAGAAGTTCACGATCGACTCCGGGTACAGCCGCTGGTAGGCCAGCCGGCGCAGGGCCGCCAGCTCGAAGGTGTCGTCCGGGCTCGGCGGCCGGCTCCGAATGCGATCGCCGAACTCCGCCCCCGCGTTCGGGTTCTCCTGCATGCCCCGCTGGAACATGCTCGCCTGCTGCTGCTCGGTGTTGGAGATCAGCTCCCGGATCAAGCCCTCCGGGTGGATCGTGCCGACGGAGACGAGGCGGGCCGTCTTCTCCGGATGGGTCATGGCGAAGTGCCAGGCGTAGAACCCGCCGCTGTCCTGGCCCACGATGATGGCCCGCTCCTCGCCGAAGTCGTCGATGATGGCGGCGATGTCGGACGAGATCTTCGCCATCGTGTAGTTCTCGACGCCCTCCGGCTTGTCGCTCTTGTCGGTTCCTCGGGTCGACATCGCAACCACCCGGTAGTGCTCCGAGAGCGCGACCAGTTGATGACGCCAATCGAACCACGGACCGGTGATGCTGTGGACGAAGATGACCAGCGGACCCTCGCCCGCCGTGTGGTAAACGATTCGGACACCGTCCGAATCGGCGGCGCCCTCCTCCATGGTCACCGACTCGCCCCGCCAGTCCGTGACGGGCACCTGCGCCCCGGCCACTGCCGAGATCAGACCGAGAAACGCGACGACAAAGACCAGCGACAACCACCCTGTTCTCACGACATCCTCCCGAATCTCCGGATCACTGCCGCCCGTCCGACCGGAGCCGAGCCGTCACGCAAGCGTCGAACATCCTGCAGGTCGAGCGTCTCGCTCCTCCGAGCGCGCGCGGGGCCTCCCCGCGGCCCGCTACGCCAGCACCTCCCGGACCACGCGGGCCGGCTCGACGCCGGTCAGCTTGGCGTCGAGGCCCCGGTGCTTGTGCGTGAACCGCTGGTGATCGATCCCGAACAGGTGCAGAATCGTCGCCTGCAGGTCCCGGATGTGCACCGGGTCCTTGACGATGTTGTAGGAGAAGTCGTCGGTCTCGCCGTGGACGACGCCCCCCTTGACCCCGCCGCCCGCCATCCACAGGCTGAAGCAGCGCGGATGGTGGTCGCGCCCGTAGTCGGTAGGGGTCAGCCGCCCCTGCGAATAGATCGTCCGGCCGAACTCGCCGCCCCAGATGACCAGCGTCTCGTCGAAGAGACCCCGCTCCTTCAGGTCCTGGATGAGCGCCCACGCCGCCCGGTCGACGTCCCGCGCCTGCGCCGGCAGCACCTCGGGCGCGAACGCGTGCACGTCCCAGCCGCGATGGTAGATCTGGACGAAGCGCACGCCCCGCTCGATCAGCCGCCGGGCCATCAGGGCCGCGTTCTGGAACTTGCCCGGCTGCTTCGCGTCCTCGCCCCAGCGTTCGAACGTACGCTCCGGCTCGCTCGACAGATCGGCCATCTCCGGAACCGACGACTGCATCCGGAACGCCATCTCGTACTGCTGGATGCGGGCCAGCGTCTCGGGGCTGCCGAACTGCTCGTGCTGGATCCGGTTCAGATCGGCGAGGCCGTCCAGCATCTGCCGGCGGACGTCTCGCGAAACGCCGTCCGGGTCGCGCAGGTACAGAACCGGATCGGCACCGGTCCGCATCCTGACCCCGGCGTACTCCGGCGACAGGAACCCGGCGCTCCACAGCTTCGCCGAAATAGCCTGCACGCCCGACTTCGGGTGGCTCTTCTCGGCATTCATCACCACGAACGTCGGCAGGTCCTGGTTCATGCTCCCGAGGCCGTAGGCGAACCACGCCCCGATGCACGGGCGGCCCGGGATCTGCTGGCCGGTCTGGATGAACGTGATGCCCGGCTCGTGGTTGATGGCGTCTGTGTGCATCGAGCGGATGATGGCGATGTCGTCGGCCATCCGCGCCGTGTACGGCAGGATCTCCGAAATCCAGGCGCCGCTCTGCCCGTGCTGGTCGAACTTGAAGACCGAGGGCGCGATCGGGAAGCGCGCCTGCCCCGACGTCATCGTCGTCAGGCGCTGCCCCTGGCGGATCGACTCCGGCAGATCCTTGTCGTACCAGTCCCGCATCTTCGGCTTGTAGTCGAGCAGATCCATCTGCGGCGGGGCGCCCATCATGTGCAGATAGATGCAGCGCTTCGCCTTCGGCGCGAAGTGCGGCAGCGACGGCAGGCCGCCGAACGACGCGGCGTCCTGCGGCGCGGCGAACGCGTCCTCGGCCATGAGGCTGGACAGGGCGAGCCCGCCGACCCCCATGGCGACCTTGCCGAAGAACTGCCGCCGAGTCTCCGCCTGGATCGCCTCTTTTACTGGATGCATCGTGAACCTCTCGTTAACGGATCGCCCGCGCCGCCACGTGTTGTCCGTCTGCTCGCGCCGCTACTTGTTGAGCACTTCGTCCAGGTTCAGCACCTGGGTCACCAGCATGGTCCAGGCCGCCGACTCCGCCCGCGGCAGCGTGTCGTCCGGCGCCGAGTCGCCCACGTCGAGAAGCCGCTCCGCCTCGTCCGCATCCGCGCGATAAGCCTCTACGAGACGGTCGTACGAACGCTTCGCGATCTCGCGCTCGCCGTCGCTGAAGCGCCGCGCGAGCAGCCGCAGGGTCACGAAGTCGAGCCGCGGCTCGAACCCGTCGCCCGCCTGCCGCATCGCGCGCTGTGCCAGGTGCCGCGATGCCTCGACGAACTGCGGATCGTTCATCGTCACCAGGGCCTGCAGCGGCGTGTTCGTCCGCTCCCGCCGCACGACGGAGTGCTCGCGGGTCGGGGCGTTGAAGATCTCCATGGACGGCGGCGGCGCCGACCGCTTCCAGAAGGTATAGAGGCTCCTGCGGTACAGGTTCTCGCCGTCGTCCTGCCGGTAGGTCCCGGTATTGCTCTGCGGCATCGCCACCGTCGACCAGACACCGGCCGGCTGATACGGCCGTACGCTGGGGCCGCCGATCGTCGGCACGAGCAGCCCGCTGGCGGCCAGGGCGTAATCGCGCACCATCTCGGCGTCCATCCGGAAGCGCGGGCCGCGCGAGAACAGACGGTTCTCCGGGTCTGCCTCCAGCTTCTCGGGCGTCGTCAACGCGGACTGCCGGTAGGTGGACGACGTCACCAGCGTCCGGAAGAACTGCTTGACGTCCCAGTCCGACGCAAGGAACTCCACCGCCAGCCAGTCGAGCAGAGCCGGGTGCGTCGGCGGATCGCCCTGCGCGCCGAAGTCCTCGCTGGTCGTGACCAGACCGGTCCCGAACACCTGCTGCCAGAAGCGGTTCGCCGTCACGCGACTCGTCAGCGGGTTGTCCTCGTCGACCAGCCAGCGAGCAAGCCCGAGGCGGTTGCGCGGCCACGACTCCTCCATCGGCGGCAACGCGGCCGGCGTGCCCGCCAACACGCGCTCCAGCGGCTGGTCGTACATCCCCCGGTCGAGCACGTGCGCCGCGGCGTCGCTGTCCGCGCGCTCGTTCATCACGTGGGTCACGCCGCCGCGGCGGCGCATCTCGCGCCACTCGCGCTCGATCTGCTGGCTGCGCGCGACGAGCCCGCGGTAGCGCTCGTCCTCGACGCTGAGGTAGTAGAGCCGCAAGGCCTCCCGCTCGGCCTCGTCGAGCGCCGCGGCCTGCTTGTCACGCGCCTGCTCCAGCGTCGACCAGAGCGAGACGACCCTGGCCTCCTGCACCGTGAGCGGGCGATTGAAGACGCGCAGGTCGGCGATGCCGCCGCCGGTGAAGTAGCGCATCTCCAGTTCGTCGCGGCCGCCCCGGCCGGTCGTCCGGCCGCGGCCGAGCTCGAGCGGCAGGCCGGCCCGGATGCTCCCGATCGCGCGCGTGAAGTACTCGCTGCCCGACGCCTCGACCACGTCACCGTTCTGGAAAACGTTCATCCCGGCGCGTTCGCCCGTGCCGTCGTGCGTGATCACGATGTGCGTCCACTCGCCGGGCGGCAATCGCCTGAGGTTGCTGGGCGCAACCCTCGGCGCCGGCCGCCCTTCGCCGTCCGGGTCCGGCCCGCCCGTCATCCGGAACGAGAGCTGCCGCGATCCGATGTTCATCGACCAGCCGCGATTGGCGTCATCGGCGTCGTACTGCCCCGCGACGACGTAGTTGCCTTCCAGTTCGGGCTGGTAGATCCACAGCGCGATGGAGAAGGGCGTGTCGGTGTCGAGGGGCACGGACGGGAGGCCCGCCCACGACGCGTCCTCGAAGCGGAGCGCCGCCTGGCCGTGCGGCCCGGCCTCGATCTTCGCCCCGCCCTCGAGAGTGACCGGATGCCGCTGCCCTTCCATCTCGAAGCCCGGATCCGCCGGTTCGCCGAGATCGAGCCGCATCCACTGCGCCTCGTCCTCCAGGGGCGACTGCAGGTTCCGGTAGTCGCCCGTCGCGAGCCACTCGGTGAAGGCGGTGTCGACCTCCGCCGCCCGGCGGGCCATCCGCGCCTCCACGTCGGCGGCCTCCTCCCGCAGGTCGTACCAGAGATCCCGGTCCGCCTCCTGCGGGACCACCAGGATGGGCGGCGGGTCGGAGACGTTGCCGTCCATCACGTACTGGGTGGTGTTCCGGAAGAACGCGGTCATCGCGTAGAACTCGCGCTGCCGGATCGGGTCGAACTTGTGGTCGTGGCAGGTGGCGCAGCCGACGGTCAGACCCAGAAAGACGTTGCCGACCGTCTCCGCGCGATCCTTCGCGTAGATGACCTCGTACTCCTCGGGAACGACCCCGCCCTCGTTGGTCGTGATGTTGTTGCGCTGGAAGCCGGACGCCACGAGCTGATCCAGGCTCGGCTCGGGCAGCAGATCGCCGGCCACCTGCTCCATCGCGAACTCGTCGAAGGGCTTGTTCCGGTTGAAGGCGCGGATGACCCAGTCGCGGTAGGGGTACATCTCGCGGTAGTTGTCGATGTGGATCCCGTGCGTGTCGCCGTAGCGCGCCGCGTCGAGCCAGTAGCGGGCCCTGTGCTCGCCCCACCGCTCGGTCGCGAGCAACCTGTCGACGTACCGCTCGTAGGCGTCCTCGGACGGATCGTTCAGGAACGCATGCAGCAGCGCGGGATCGGGCGGCAGACCCGTCAGGTCGAGTGCCGCGCGACGCGCCAGCGTCCCCCGGTCGGCATCGGGCGCCGGCGCCAGCCCCTGGGCCTCCAGCCGGGCGAGGACGAAGCGATCGATCGGATTGCGCGCCCAGTCGGCATCGGCCACGGCCGGCGCCTCGGGGCGGACGATGGGCTCGAACGCCCAGTGCTGGTCCCAGGAAGCGCCCTCGTCGATCCAGCGCCGCAGCACGTCGATCTGCTCGTCGTTCAGCGTCTTGTTGGTGTGGGCCGGCGGCATCCGCAGCCGCTCGTCGGCGTGCGCGATGCGCTGGAAGACAAGGCTGGACTCGGCGTCCCCCTTGACGACTGGATGGCCGTTCGGCCGTTCCCCGAAGGCGCCCTCCTCGGTGTCGAGCCGCAGCCGCACCTGCCGGGTGCTCTCGTCCGGCCCATGGCACTGGAAGCAGTTGTCCGCCAGGATCGGCCGCACCTGCCGCTGGAAGTCGACGGCCGGCGCCGCAGCCGCGTCCTGACCGGCCGCCGCCGGTGCGCCGGCGAACGGCCCGGCCGCGAGCGCCAGAATCGCCGCCGCGAGCGGCCACAGGCCACGGGTTGAAAGGTTCGCGGATCGACTTGACATTGCGTTCACCCCGAATACGCGTCGGTGGTCCGGATCTCCGTGTCGCTCGTGCGAGTCACCAAGGTTATACGGGCGCGCATCGCGGGTGTCAATCGGCGCGGTCACAACGGTCTCGCGTGCACCGGCCGCGGCGCGCGTCCCACGTGGGGTGCGACGGCCCGGGCAGCCGCGCGGAGACGTCTCGCGGCGTCGGCCGCGGCGAGATCCTCGACGGTCAACCTCGTCATTGCGACGACCGTACGGATGTGGCCATCCGGCCGCGTCGCGTCGTCGCCGGTCGCGGACCACGCCTCCAGATTCTCGACCGCGCGCGTCACCAGGCGCTGCAGGACCCGGAAGGCGCCATCCGAGAGTGGAGGATCGCCGCGGTAGTGCTCGAGGCGTCCGCCCGACCGATAGTCCGGATACGACTCGAGGCCGAGGAACCTGAGAGCCCAGTCGGCACGGAACCGGCCGGTCGCGCGCACGATACCCGCATAGTCCGCGATCAGCTCGTCGAGCAGCCGGTTCTTCATGGACCCGAACACGCGGCGCGTGAAGTAGTGCATGGACTCGTGCTCGATGCGAATCGTCAACGACAACCGCTTCCAGCTCCCGGCGTCGAGGCCGAGGCAGTCGGCCGGCACCGCGCTGTAGGGCGCCGTGGACGCGATGACGAACCGGTCTCGATAGAGTTCCTTCTTCGGAAGCAGCTCTCGCAGCTCCCGCCTCCAGCCTGCCTGCGTCGGGATCGGGTGCGCCGCCCACCAGCGATCCCTCAACCGGCGCAGCCGATCGACGTTGGCGTAGCCGGCGACCATGCAGGCGCCGACCGCCGCGGGAACGGGCGCCGGCTCGTTGCGCTTCGTCAACGCCTGCACCAGGACCTCGAAGTCTTCCCGGCAGGCGGCGATCAGCACCGGCAACCGGCCGGCGGGCGTTGCGTGGATCTCGATCCGCAGGTCGCCCGGCCGCTGCAGGCTCAGCGGCGCGGCCGGATCACTGACGGGCACCGGACTTCGGGTGGCGGACGCATAGGCGGGCTCGCGACTCATTCCCTCCCGGACGGGGAACCGGAGTTGCACCAGTGCGCGGCGTAGCACGGCCCACACGCCGTCGACCGCCGCCTCCCGCGCGTACCGCTCCCACGTCGCCACGAAGGGCTCGTCCGCGAGCGGCAAAGGCCCGCCCCGATCGAGACCCGCCGGATCGAAATGATTCTCGTTGTAACTCAGGAGCTCGAGAGACTCGGCCGGGGCCGCCCCGAGAGCACGCAACACCGACAAGCGGTCCGCCCCGGCCGGCACGTCACTCCCCCTCGGCGCCGTCGCCCAGCCAGACGAGCTGCCCGTTGCGAACGACGACCTTGCCGATAGCGCGCTCGACCAGGTCGCCGTCGTCCGTGAAGGTGACGGGCCCGGTGACTCCGCGCCAGCCGGCCGTCGCTCGCAGGGCATCGGCCACCCTGTCCGGGTCGACCGATTCCGCCCGGGTCATGCCGTGCGCGAGCAGCCGCACGGCGTCGTAGGCGAGCGCGGCCGATGTGTCGGGCAACCTGCCGTAGCGCTCCCGGAACCGCACGCTGAACTGCCGCACCGTTTCGCGCTCGTCACCCGGGTGGAACGCCGCCGCAAGCACCGTTCCCTCGACCGCACGGCCACCCATACTCACGAAATCGGCCGTGCCCAGCGCGTCGCCGCCCAGCACGGGAACGTCTATCGCACGCTCGCGGGCGGCCCGGATCATCGCCGCCGCCTCGCGGGGCTCGCCCGCGATGAAGATCGCGCGCAGGTTCAGATCCCGCCAGGACGCCAGGATGTCGGTCAGCGCTCGATCCCCGCCCACCGCATTGGGATCGTAGGACTGCCGGTCGGCGATGCCGACGCCGCGCTCGAGGGCCTGCTCCTCGAACGCGTTGGCCAGGCCCCGCCCGTACGCGTTGCGGATGTAGTAGATGGCGATTCGGTCGTAACCCCGCTCCGCGGCGAAGTCCGCCATCTGGGCGCCGGTCTCGCGGTCGGTGAACGTCATGCGGAACAGCCGGCGGTATCCCTGCTGCGTCAGCCGCGGGTCGGTCGACGTCGGCGCGAGGTGAACGATGCCGAACAGGTCGTAGATGGCCGCCGCGGGAAGTGAGACGTAGGACTGCATGTGCCCGATCACCGCCACCACGTCGTCATCCTGTGCAAGACGCCGGGCGACGAGCCGGCCCTCGTCGACCGACTCCCGATCGTCCTCCCGCAACACCCGGAGAGGGCGTCCCAGCACACCCCCCGCCGCGTTTGTCTCGTCGACGGCCATCTGCAGACCCTGGCCGTACAACAGGGTCGCCCGCGACTCCCAGGGCCACGCGGTAGCGATGGTCACGGGTCCGCCCGCCTCCGCCTGCGCCTGTCCCCGGAACAGCGCCGGCTGCCGGCAAGTGCACATGAGAATGGACAGCGTGCAGACGCCGGCCAGGACCGCTGCTCGATCGAGTCTCGGATTCGTGCTGAACATGGTTCCCTGCCGTCGAGGTCAGTGCACCTGCCGCTTCGCGAGCAAGGTCAGTGCACCTGCCGCTTCGCGAGCTCGGCGAACGGCCCTTCGCGAGCGATGAGGTCCTGGTATCGTCCCGACTGGACCACGCGTCCGTGCTCCATTACGTAGATCCGGGTGGCGTTCACTATCGTGCTCAGCCGGTGCGCAATGACGACTCGCGTAGCGTTCAGCCGCTCCAGGCTCCGGCTCACGATGGCTTGCGTCCGGTTGTCGAGCGCACTGGTCGCCTCGTCGAAGAAGACCACGCGCGGCTTGCTCACGATGGCCCGCGCGATGAGCAGGCGCTGGCGTTGACCGCCGGACAGGGTGTTCGCACCTTCGCTGACGACCGTGTGCATGCCCATGGGCATCGCCTCGATGTCCTCGGCCAGACCTGCCATGCGCGCGGCTTCCCAGGCGTCCTCGATCGTGTGTGCGGAGGCGCCGACGATGTTCGTAAAGAAATCGCCGGCCATCACGCGCCCGGACTGCAGGACGACGCCGATCTGGCTTCGAACGGCCTGCACGTCCAGGCGGCTGAAGTCCTGCCCGTCGAAGTACACGGAGCCGGAATCCGGTTGCTCGAAGCCGAGAAGCACCCGCAGCAGGGTCGACTTGCCCGATCCCGACGGCCCGACGAAGGCGATGAACTCGCCTGGACGCGCCGTGAACGACACGTCCTGCAGGGCGGGTGGCAGATCCGGCAGATAGCGGAACGTCAAGTGGCGCGCCTCGATGTTGCCGGTCAGGGCTCCCGGATCGCCGCGTGCGCCATGAACTTCCGGTGCCGCGTCGAGAATCGGCTTGGCGCTCTCGTAGACGGGAACGACGCCGAGAGCATCCATCGCCGCCGTGCTCATCGAGACGACGGCCGCCATGCACGCCCCGAACGCAGCCGAGAACGCCAGGTAGTCTCCCGTGCGGATCTCCGGAATGACACGGCCGCCCTCCGTCGCCGCCGCCACGATCACCAGCAGCGACAGCGTCGGAAAAACGGCGTTGAAGACGCGCAGCCTGTTGCCGGCCATTCTGGACCTGAACTGCAGGCGCCGCTGTCGACTGAACAGACGGGCCCATTGTGCGAACGCGTGCCCTTCCGCGGCTGCCACCCGAAGCTTCGATACGCCGGTCAGCAACTGCAGTACCAAGCCCGACGCCCTGGCTCGCAGCGGAACGATCTGCCGCTGGAGGCGAAGGTGTCCGTACCCGGCCAGCAGGCTCGCGCCGGCGGCCGTGAACAGCAACAGCGTCGCCCACCATGCAAGCGCGCCTCCGTAGTGAAACAGGAGCACGAGATTCGAAAGGGAGAACAGGCCCCCGAGTGCCGCGGTGACGGTGGCTCCGGCCAACGTCCTGCGCATGGCGTCGATGCCCATCGCCCGCACCGCGAGATCGCCGGCGCTGTACGGGCGAAAGAACCGCGGGGGAAGGTCGAGCAGCCGGTCCCAGACGGCGGCTTGCACCGCGGCGCCCATGCGGCCGTCCACGCGCGCCAGCGCCAGCCGTCGGACCAGCTCGAACATGCCGGTGGCGCAAGCGCAGGCGAGGAGAATGAGAGTGGCCTGCAGTAGCTGGTCCCGCTCGGCGCCGGGGATGATCGAGTTGAACATGGCGCCGGTCACAACGGGCGCAACGAGGGCGAGCAGGCCGCCGCCAAGTCCCAGAACGACGGTCAGAGACAAATCGCGCGAACAACCGTGCACGCCGAAGCGCAGCACGTCCTTGAGCGACAGCCTGCCGGTCGGAAAGGAGCGGTAGAAGGTGTACGCGCCGGGCGCCAGCGCCGAGGCGACCGCGGCCGTAACCCGCCCGCGCGTACCGTCTGCAGGATCGCAGACGACATAGTTGCCGGGCGAAGTCGGCAACAGCGCGACCCAGTGCCCGTCGTCGCCGGCCATTCGGCCGAGCAGCGGTCCATTGTCGCTTTGCCACCAGCCGTGCTCCAGGAGCACCCGCCGCACCCGGACCGCCGAGGCTCTGGCGATTCCCGCGACCGGATCGGACAGCGCGTCGACGATTCGCTTCGATTCCTGCCCGAGTGACAGTCCGAGCGCTGCTCCCACGAGTCGACAGGCGGCCGCGAGCGTACCCTGCTCGGCCATCACCGAGGGCACCGCGGTACGGCCGTGCGGCGATCGCGCGCCCGTCGCGGCGTCGTGCGCCGCGACGAGCTCGGTGAAAGCATCACGCATGAGCGCGTCCCGTTCCACGCTTCGCCGCCGCCGGCGACGCCGCTCGCCAGCCGCTTGCTCTTCCATCGCCGACAGCGCGCCGCGGACCGCCAGCCGTCGGAACGCGCCCAGACTCGTCCAGACGCCACCCTGCTCCAGCAGCGAAGGAGTGGTCACAGCCCGGACCTCGCATGCCGTGGATGTCGCGAACCAAGCCCGCGTCGAACAGGGAAGCGGGCATCCGCGCATCGGCAGCTCGGGCTTCCCCAACAGACTCGACTGCCCTTTCCGGTGATCGATCCACGCGACACCTGAACGCGAGCTCACGACCGTCGCAGGCTCGAGACGCGCAGTGGACGGCGCCGGTAGCGCCCTGCAGTCCCGTGGCATCGCGCCCGCTACCAGTCCGGCATAGATCGTCTCGACCCACCCGTCGATGAGGTGCGCGGATTCCGCGTGCAGCGCAGCCTCCTCGAACCTCGCGCGCGCGGCGAGCTCCCCAAGGAACAGGAGCGTCGTCCCCGCGCTCCCGACCGCCTGCAGAACACCTCGCGCTGCCTGCGCATCCGCCACTCCCTTCCGGGCGTTCGTTGCGCGGACGACTGCCGGAAGCGCCCCGGCGTCGCTCGCGCATCCCGCGCCGTCGATCGAATCGCCCTCGCCGGCGTCACTGCCGCCGTCTCCGAACAGACATCCGCCCGCCGCTACACGCGCGATGTGCGTGCGGTCCGCCACCGCCCCATCGGCCGCCAGCCGAATGCAGAAGACATCGACCCGCCCCCGCTCCACGAACCAGACACCTCCCGCGTCGAGAAGGAAGGCCTGGTTCGCCCCGGCCTCCATTACCTCGTCTCCCGCCCTGAAAACCGTCGTCATCCCACACGCTCCCACCGGTCCTAGCTCGCTGCGATGAGCCGACTGTAGGGTCCCGAAACCGCCTTCATTTCGACATGCGTTCCCCGTTGCACGACACGCCCACGATCGAGCATGACGATCTCGTCGCAGTCCCGGATGGTGCTCAGTCGATGAGCCACGATGAGGCAGGTACAGCCCCGGCGGCGCAGATTGTCATCAATCAGCGCCTCGGTCGTGGGATCGAGCGCACTGGTCGCCTCATCGAGCACAAGCAGGACGGGATTCGTGACGAGGGCGCGCGCGATCTCCAGCCGCTGACGCTGACCGCCGCTGAAGTTGCGGCCGCCTTCCTCGACCGGGCCGTGATAATGACCCGGTCGAGCCGAGATCTCGTCGTGCATGCACGCGTCGGTCGCCGCGCGCACCATGTCGACCTCCTCTATGGTGCTGTCCCAGAGCGTCAGGTTGTCGCGGACGGAACCCTCGAACAGAAACACCTCCTGATCGACGACGGAGAAGGAGTTCGTCATCAACCCGCGAGGCACTTCCTTCCGCGAGTTGCCGTCGAACAGCACCTCGCCGCTCCAGGGTTCGTAGAGGCCGCACACCAGTCTGGCGATCGTGGTCTTGCCACAGCCGGATCCGCCGACGAGCGCAACGCGACTGCCGGGACGCAGTGAGAGGCTGAAGTCCTCGATGAGAGGCGGATCGAGCGGGCTGTAGCCGAACGTGACCCCGCGCAGCTCCAGATGGCCCGACAATCGCGGGAACGATGCGGAGACCGGCGTCTCGCCCGACAGCGGCGGAGGATTCGCCGGCGCCGACAGCACGTCATCGAGACGGGCGATGTCCCCCTCGACCTCCTGCAGCGTGCTGCCCAGATCGACCATCTTGTTCAGGGGAGTGATGAATCCCAGCATCAGTGCCTGGAAGGCAACGAGCATTCCCATGCTGACCGTCCCGTCCATGACCCGCAGCCCCCCGATGCCGAGCACGAGCGCCGCGCTGAGCGGCATCAGCAGGCGCGGCACCACAGAGAGAATCTCGGACCGCACTCTCAGACGCTGCTCCGTACCCATCGCCTTGGCCTGGTAGCCCGACCACCGCACAAAGAAGTCGGATTCGGCGCCCATCGCCTTGAGCGTCTCAACGCCCTGGAGACCGGCCATCGCGGTTCCGAGCATCCGTCCACGGTCGTGCAGAAGCTGCTGGTTCAGATGCACGCGCTTGGCCGAGAAGTACCTGAGTGCGATGACGTTGAGACCGGCGGTCGACATGGCCACGAGGCTGAGGGCCCGGTCGTACTGCCACATGAACCAGGCGTAGAACACCGCCATGCACGTGGCGATGAACGACGCGGCCAGCTCGCCCGACAACAGATGAGCAATGCGATCGTTGATGGCGACACGGGAGCCTATGTCGCCCGCGAAGCGCTGTGTGAAGAAGCGTATCGGCAGGTGCAGGACGTGCCACAGGAACCGGCTGGAGGTCGTGACCGCGAAGCGGGTCTCCAGGCGGAGCAGATAGCGATGCTGCAACCATGTCAGCGCGCCGAGCGCGACGATTGCCGACCCCATCGCCAGAAAGAGCGGCCTCACCAGCTCCGCGGCCCGGCGCACCAGCACGTCGTCCACGAAGAGGCGGGAGAACGTCGGCACGACCAGGCCGGGCACCACCAGAAGGAGACCGGCCGCGACCACGTACGCCAACGCGGCGTACGATCCGGACAGCCTGGGGCGCAGCGCGGCCATGAGTCGCCGCCTGACGCCGCCGCGCTCGAAGTCGCGGCCGGGCTCGAACGTCAGCGCCACGCCCGTGAAGGCCTCGTCGAACTCGCGGTCGGTCACGACCCGCGGTCCGGCAGCCGGATCGTTCAGGAAAGCGCGCCCGCGCCGGAACCCCTCGAGCACTAGGAAGTGGTTGAAGTTCCAGTGGATCACCATGGGAAGGGGCAGGTCCGCGAGCGCGGACGGCTCCCGCCGGTAGCCGCGCGCGACCAGTCCGTATCCGCGTGCGCCCTTCAGCAGGTTGCTCGCCTTGCTGCCGTCGCGCGAGACGCCGCACGCTGCCCGCAGTTCCTCGAGCGGAACGAACCGCCCGAAATAGGCCAGGACCATGGCAAGCGCCGCCGCTCCGCACTCGACGGCCTCCATCTGCAACACCGTCGGGACGCGCACGCGGCGCGCGCGCCAATGGCGCGGCAGCGCGCGCCGCATCAGTTCCAGTGTCTTCATGGCTATATGCCGAACTGCTCGCGGAACAGCGGAATCACCATCTCGACCGGCCGGCGGCGTTCTATCGTTATGCGCGCGGCGCACAAGGTTCCGGTAAGGATGTCCATCGGCGGGCCCGACGAGGAAGACCACTTGTAGCCACTGGCCGTCGCGGGATCGAGTTGGAGGTCCGCCCTTATCTCGTATGGCGCATCGCCCCGTGACAATGCCGCTACGAGCTCCGGGTTGCGCAGGGTGCGCTGTATGGCTCGGGATGTCGTCGGGAAGTCCGAGACGTAGGTAACGGTCCCGATCATGTAGCCGTGCTCTTCCGGCGCCACCGACGCCGGTGCAATCCTGACTTCCATGCCCACGCGAATCCGCTTGCCATGTGCGGACGGCACGTAGATCACGGCCTCCAATTCCTTGACGGTACGCCCGGTCCGATCGAGACGAAGCAACGGCTGACCGGGAGCGGCCACGTCGCCCCTCTCCGCCATGATCTCGATGATCCGGCCCGTGAACGTCGACACGATTTCCGACATGTCCTTCATCTCGCGCTCGAGCTGTTCCAACTCCACCATGGCCCTGGCGACCTGATGCTCGCTCGTCTGGAGAGTCCGCGCGTTCCGTGCTTCCATCACGAGCCGGTCGAGGCGCAGCTCCGCCAATTGCTGGCGGTTGGCCCGCAACCGTTCCTCCGTCGCATGCATCCGCTGCCGGCTGTCGATCACGGTCTGTCTCGTCAGCCGGCCCTGGTCCACAAGCTGTTGCTGCGCTGCGATCTTCTCGCGCTGCCAACGGAGGCTGTCCTCTGCGGCCGCGATGGACTGGTCGAGTCCTTCGCGGCGCTGGCCGAGTTGGGCGAGCTGCAGGGCCGCCTCCTCCTCCGAATGCGCCGCCACCAGGCGATGCTCGACGCGGAGGTTGTCCAGGGCGAGCCGAACCTGTCGGATGCGGTTCAGGACGTCCGGCTGCGCGACGCGCGCGACGACCTGTCCTTCGCGAACGAGGTCGCCGACGTTGACCGCCACGTCGGTGATGCGCCCCCCGGCTCCCGCCGCGATCTCGAGCACCCCGCCGCTCTTGAGAAGAATGCCCTGGCCGGCGACCCTGGAGGGGATGCTCCCTTCGAACCCCCAAAGAACCGCGGACCCCACCAGGAAGCCGAGCGCGACCAGGGCAATCCATCCGCGCGGACGCGTTACTTGCAGCAGCTTGTCGAGCTGCTCGGGCGAGGCGAGCCGGTCGAGTGACGCTTTCCGAAACACACCGCTGTTCTTCATGGTCTGCACTCCTCGACTCCGAAGGCGCCAATCCGGATCGCGTCCACCGAGACCGCACCGGCCGCGAGGTCGAGCAGCGTGCCGGTCTCGAATCGGAGTCTCAAGAGCGCCGCGGCGAAGCGGAGTCTGGCGGTCGTCCGTTGCAGGCGCGCGTTCGTCAACGAGTCCTCGGCGAGGATCGCATCGAACAACGTGGCGAGCCCCAAACGGAACTTCTCCTGCTCCGTGAGCACCGTCCGCCCGGACAGCCGCACCGCTTCCTCCGCCGCCAGCGCTTCCTGCACCGCGTTGTCGAGCGCCTCGATCGCGACGAGCACGCTCGCCTCGATACGGCGGGCGAGATCGTCGACGGCCGCGACCGAGGCCCGGTGCGACGCCGCTCCCACCATCGCTCTCCCTCTCGCCGCGCGATTGGTGGCCACGGGCTCGTACTGCACCTGTACCAGGCCGTTCAGTCCTGCGGCACCCGCTGCGAACGAGACTCCGGCTTCGGAACCCGCTCGCCCGCCGACGCGGGTGTGACCGAAGCGGGTCACGACGTCCCAGCGCGACCGCACGTCCCTGAGCGCTCCCTCCCAGGCCAGCCGGGCCCCGTCACGCCGTGCCCGCAACGCCGCCAGATCGCGCCGCTCCCGCAGTGCCGAGCGGACCGCGGCCGCCCGCGTCTCCGTTTCGAACCCCGAGCAATCGAAGGCCGTTGCGGGAAACGCGGTCAGCGGCGCGCCCAACGTCCGGACTGCTCCGGCCCCGAGACCCATCGCGATTCCGAGGGCGTATTTCGCGTCGAGCAGAGTCTGTCGGGCCGCGGTGGCCACGGTCTGTTTTTGCGCCCGATTGCCGGCCACGAGGTCCAGGTCCGAGGCAGGTCGTTCGTCCGCCCGAATCAGGACCTCCGTCTCGCGGACGAGACGTTGCGCCCGCTCCGCGGACTCCACGTACGTCCGCAGTCGCTCCTGCGCGGCGACGTAGTGCCAGTAGGCGAGCACGGCGTCGTGGACCGCGCGCGCAGCGATGTGATCGCGCTCGAGCCTGCTGGCCGTGACCGACTGCTGCGCGGCACGCTCGTCCCCGGCCGCCGCGCTTCCCCCGCGCCCAGCCGCGAGCGGAATGCGGACGGAGACCCAGGAGTCCACCTGACCTGTCGCCGGTCCGGTCGTACCGGTGCGGATGCGGGCGAACGACACATCCGAGGACACGATCAACCCCGTTCGGAAGCTCTTCCTCGCGGACGTCCTCGTCTCGACGGTTTCCGAATCCAGTAACGGGTTGCGTGCGTTGACCAGCGGCAGGCGGGTCCGCGCCAGTTGCAGCGCCGTGCTGAGCTGGAGGTCGAAGGGGCCCGCCGCAAGGAGACGCGCACCGGCGCTGACCTCGACGGCGAGATCAGCCTGTTCGATATCCGGGCTGCCGGCCAGAACGCCCGACACGACGTCCGCGATGTCCACGCCGCCGGCGAATCGGACCTGGGCTTGGGCCGCCAGCGCCAGCGTCAACACGACGGCCGGTGTCATCGCTCCCACAGGTTTCGCTTGCATGTGCTTGTTTCCCGGTGGCCGCTGCGAACGCCGTGCGGCACGTGCCGGAAGACCCTTCAAACGCCGTGCCAGATGCGAGTGCGCAGCAGTTGGGCGTGGTCGGGCGACGCCCGGAACCGATACACCCGTCCACAGGAAGCGGAATGGGGTCGGTGGGCGAAATTCCCAGGACCGCCAGGAGGTCGCCTCGTCCTGCCGCGGGGCGGATCGGATGTCGAGTCAGCCGTGCGGCGACAACAGCCGGTGACACCGGAGATGTAGCCCGAACATCGCCGCGGCAGGCTTGCTGAACAGCGTCTTCGAGGTTTCATTCCGACCGGGAATCCCGTTCCGGCACGCCCGGGTCGCCCCAGGGTGTCGCGCCTGGTTGCGGGTTCGGAGGCTCGAGACGGGCCCGCGCAATCCGGGCGTCCACTTGCAGCCGCGCCCACCATCGAGGCGCCCGGCGCGACGAGAAACGACAACCAGGCTTGACGGGTCGAGGCTCGATTTCGAGACG
The DNA here is from genome assembly GCA_009861545.1 of Acidobacteriota bacterium. Classification (NCBI taxonomy): domain Bacteria; kingdom Pseudomonadati; phylum Acidobacteriota; species Acidobacteriota bacterium. The sequence continues at coordinate 97,073 of VXME01000150.1, forward strand.
ATGCCGCCCGGGTCGCCTCGACGGTTCCCGGCAGCCCTCGGACCAGGACCGGGCTGCAACTCGATCGACAGTGCATCCGGGCTGCGCTGCGTTGCTCCTCGGGCGAATACACCCGGCGCCGTCTCAGATGTGGCACGCGGCTTGCGTGAGGCGAGGCTTGTTCAAGGGACACGCATTGGGCGCGTCTCGTTCGTATCTCAATCCCCACCACGCAGGAGGCATGACATGACGAGTACCAACGATCAGGGAAGAGTGCAGGAGGTCCTGGCACGCAGCGCCGTGGACAGCGAGTTCCGAGCCGGTCTGCTGACCGACCCGCGCGCCACTCTGGAGAAGGCGGCGGGCAGGCAGATGCCCGAGAACCTTCGCGTGAAGTTCATCGAGAAGGACTCGGACTGCGACGCGATGTTCGTCCTGCCCGATCCGGTCGCCACCGACGAGCTGACCCCCGAGCAGCTCGAAGCGGTCGCCGGCGGCTGCTTCGACATCGACATCGGCGACATCACCATCTGCTGGGAAACCGCGTAGCGGTTCGCCGGATGGATGAGGCCAGCCGTGGCGTTCCGACCGCGTGACCTGCGCTGGATGGTGGAGGAATCGATGACGCTGTCGGAGCGCCTCGGCGGAAGCGTCGTTCCCGGCGGCTCCGGCCGGTATGCCGGAACCGCCGGGACACGCTTGCACAAGTGGCGCCGCCGCGTGGCGAACGGCGACGCCCGGCGCTTCGAGAAGCGGCTGCGGTGGGACGGGCTCGATGTCGAGTCCGCGCTCAGGCTGCTCGGCCCCGTACGCCTGAAGCGTTCCGTCCGTTTGCCGGCCTGGATCGGTCTCGTCGAAGCGTCAACCGCGGCGACCCGACGCGATACGCCGTTCGAGCGTGCCATCACCGGTCGAGAAGTCTTCGATCCGCGGAACCAGCAGCCGTTCGAGGAACTGCTGTGGCAACTGGTGCCGGAAGCGGGAAGGCGGCTGCTGGCGAACCTCGGAGCCTGTCGCGATCGGCTCTCCTCCGGAGCGCTTGTCGACCTCGCGCGCGGCCTCCTCGGCAGGCTCTGTCGAACGGCTGAGCGAACGCTCCGGGTCGAGTTCGACGTCTTTCGCTCTCGCCATCCGGGGCATCCCCTGCTCCACGCACCCACCCCCTGGAAGCCCTCGCGTGGGATTTACTGCGATTTTGTCCGCGACATGGGGGGCGAGGGTCTGGTGGGGTGGCTGTTGCGGTATCCCATGCTCGCCCGGCTGCTGGCCACGTGCTGCGGGCAGTGGATTGCGGCCACGGTCGATCTCGTGCGGCGCCTGGATCGCGACGAGGACCTCCTCCGCACCACCTTCGAGATTCACGATCGACGGCTCGAGATCGCTGGGGTGGCTCCCGACCTGTCCGACCCGCATCGCGGGGGCCGCACGGTGTGCGCAATCAGATTCCGCTCCGGAGCGCGCCTCGTCTACAAGCCCCGACGGCTCGCCCTCGATCGCCATCTCTCCAACCTGCTCGCAGAGATCGAGGGGCTGCACAAGGACCTCGCGTCGAAACGGCTGAGAGTGATCGACCGCGGCGAGTACGGATGGGTGGAGTGGATCGATTCAGCTCCCTGCGCCGACGCCGCCGCCGTCGAACGCTTCTATCGTCGGTCAGGCTCGCTGACGTGTCTCGCCTACGTCCTCGGCGGCTCGGATCTCCACGCGGGCAACCTCATCGCCTGCGGAGACCAACCCGTGCCAATCGATATCGAGTGCATGACGGGAGCGCCGCTTGCCTCCCCGCACCGCGACGCCGCCGATCCGGCTCCGTGCATGTCTCCACCCGGGAGCGTATTGCGCACCGGCCTGCCACCAGTTGCCCGCAGCGGCGACGGCAACGTGTTCCGTATCGCCGGCGGCCTCGCGGACCCCGACTCCCGGCAGGCGCCGGAACATTCGGTCGCGCACGTGAATACCGACCGGATGGCGTGGCGCGGTCACACCATTCGTCGCGGGTCGGAACCGAACGCGCCGGTACTCGACGGCCGCCGACAGAGCGCATCGGCCTACCTGGAGCCGTTGATCGACGGATTCCGGCAGATGTACAGGACGCTCAGCCACAACAGGGAACGACTGCGGGCCACCGAGGGGATCCGCCAACTGGAGCGTGAGGAGTTCCGGGTCCTGATCCGCGACACGCGCAGCTACGCCAGGCTTCTCGAGGACGCGCTGGGTCCACAGAACGTGACGTCGGGTCCCGATTGGAGCATCGCGCTGGATGTCCTGGCGGCCCCCGCCCTCACCGCGCACGAGCGCCCCCGTTGCTGGGCGACGCGCGCCGCGGAGCGTATCGAGCTCGAAAGGCTGGACGTTCCCCTGTTCACCGGGAGCATGGCCGGCCCCAGCCTGCGGTCCGCGCTGGGAATCCGACTCGAAGAGCAACTCGACCGGACGGGATACGCGATCTCGACCCGTCTCGCCCGGCTGAATCCCGATGACCTGGAGCAACAGCTCCGCATTCTGCGAATGTCCTTCGCAATCGTCGGCGTCAAGCGCAGCTACCGCGAACGGCGCGTGCGCGCCGGGGGCCCGCGCGGTCGGAAGCGGCCTCAGGGTCGCTCTCTCGTGGAAGTGCACTCGCTGGTCGCTCTTCTGAAGCGTCTCGCACTCGACGAGGAGACCCGCGTCACCTGGTACGGCCCGGGCGGTCCTCCCGCCGGCACGGCGAGACTCGATCCGGTCGGGATCGATCTGTTCGGCGGAACGTCCGGCATCGCGCTGTTCCTGGCGGCGGCGGCGGCCGTCACGGGACGCCGCGACGCACGAGCTCTCGCCGCGCGCGTGTTCGATCCGTTGTGCGAACGTCTCCAGGGCAGCCGCACCTCGCCGCTCGATCTGGCGGCCGAGATCGGCATCGGCGGCGCCACCGGTCTCGGCGGGCTGATCTACGCCCTGGTCCACGCCGGCCGGTTCCTCGGCAGGCCCGACTATCTCGCCTCCGCCTCCACCGCAGTCCGGGGCATCGATCGGGACGCCATCAGAGCCGACGCCACGCTCGACGTCCTGTCCGGAACGGCCGGTGCGGTGCTGGGCCTGCTCTCCCTGCATCGGGCGACAGGCTACGGGCCTGCGCTGCAGACGGCCATCAGGTGCGGAGAGCACATCCTCGACAGCCGCAGGACCGCTCCCGGTAGCGGCCTGCGGACGTGGCGCACCCCGCACGGACCGATCACGCCCGGGTTCGCGCACGGTCCGAGCGGGATCGCCTACGCCCTGCGCAGACTCGGGGACGGTGCCGGCATACAGGTCTTCCGAGTCGCCGCGGCCGAGAGTTGGGCGGCCGAGGATTGGGCGGCCGAACGCCGGCAACCCGCGCCGGATCGTGTCTCGCGGTCCGAACGCTCGCCGGCGACGCATGACTCGTCGGCCGCTCGGTCCCGGTCCTGGTGTCAGGGCACGGCCGGCATGGGACTTGCCCGCCTCGCTGCTCTCGAAGACCGGGATGCGCGGTCCGCCATCGAGTCGGCCATCGAAGCCGCCCCGAACACGGGAGCCCCGGAAGCGGACGGCCTCTGCTGCGGACGACTGGGACGGGCGGAATTCCTGTTCTCGGCCGGACGTCGTCTCGGGCGGGGGGACCTCTGCGAAGCGGCGCACGCCATCTGTCGCGCGACGGTTGCCGGCGCTCTGGCGGCAGGCCGCTATGCCACCGGGGCGGACGAGGGTTTCCGTCCCGGTCTGTTTCAGGGCGCGTCCGGCATCGGCTACCAACTGTTGCGCATGCATGCGCCCGACGCCGTGCAATCGGTCCTTCTATGGGAGTAGACCGCATGTTCTCGCTCGCCGGCACCCTCGACGCGATGCGCCCCTACCTGCCGGGTGCGCTGGTTTCCGCGGACGCCTTCGAACACGCGCGGACGGCCGTCGACCACCTCGAGGCGGAGATCACGAACGGCATCTACTTCGAGTGCCGGCTGCGGAACGGCTCGTCTCGAGTCGACCTGGTCATCGCCGTGCACGCGGACGGCGCCGCCCTCCTGGCTGACGCGAACGGAAGCGGGCCACGCGGCTGCCGGCATGCGCAACCCGGGGGGCGCCGGCTCTCCGCGTTCTGCCGGCGGTGGACGACGCCGACTTCGCCGCTGCGCACGCTGGTCGATCACCTCTGGCTCGAATACGACGTCGAGCAGGGAGGGTTTGCAGACGAGGCGGCCCGATCCGGACCGGGAGTGTTCTGCAGCCTGCGCGGGTCGCACGGGATGGCCCACCCGGCCCCGGCGCTGCGCCGTAGCGTGATCGAGGCGCTCGAGGCGCTGACCGGACACCAGGCGTCGCGTACGGTCGAGGAGTGTCTGCACACCTGCTTCACTCGACTTCCGGCGGAGACCGGCGTACCGCATGTGGGTCTCATGTTCGGCCGCGATGCGCCGACCGTCCGGATTTGCATCGCCAAGCTGCCGGCGGCAGGCGCCGCGGACTTGCTCGCCGCCACCGCGGGGGTCGGCGGCGGAGATCTCGCCGAAATCACCCGACTGGCGTCACTCCCCGACGGCCGCGGGGGACCGCTGTACGTTCCGATGCTGCACCTCGACATCGACGAGCGGCGCGGCTTCGTCCCCCGCGTCGGGATGGAACGTCAGTTCGCCCATGCGTGTCAGCTAACCGGCCGCACGGGAGCCGGCGAGCGGCATCTCCTCGATACCCTGACTGCGCTCGGCCTCTGCTCGCGAGAAAAGCGCGACGCCCTCCTGCAGTGGCCCGGACGCGCGCTTGCAATGATGCCGCACGAAGTCTGGTGGAGCGTGGTCGAACGGCGGGTCAACCACGTGAAGTTCGTCTACGAACCCCATTCCGGCGTCGAGACCAAGGGCTATCTCTTCGCGAGACATCGCCCGCAGCGCGGGAACAGTCGACCGAAGAGCCCAACCGGCACGCACCGGAAGCAACCATCGAACTCGAACTGCTGGTGATTGCGGTCGACGCCTGCGACCCCGATTCGGACCAGGAAAGGAGAATCATGACGCCATCGGACGAACTCGCGAATGCGGAACACGGGCGCGCGCCCCACGGACAGGTCCCCGACGAGGAACTCGACACCGTCACCGGCGGCCTGTTGCGACCGCTGGACTCGCACGGCTGCGAAGACCATCGGATCGGCGGCGGATCGGAATCAGGGCATGACGACACCGACGAGTAACGCCGACTCCTCCGGAGACGCAGGAACCGGCCGCACGCCCGGCACGCCGGTCACAGCCCGCGCCGTGTCCCTGCAGTGGTGCCTTGGCGGCCTGCTGGCGGCTCCGTTCGCCATTCTGCCGCACGAGGTCGGCCACTACCTCGTGCTTCTCGCGTTCGGTGTCCCGGATCTCACCCTGCACTATGTGGCCGTCACATGGGATCTGCGAGAGTTCTGGGAAGCAATCCAGCGCGCCGACTTCGACGGCGCCAATGCCGTGGTCCCGGTCTGGGCAGTGGCGCTGTCCGACGCCATGGGACCGATAGTCACCTACGCCATCGTGGCGGGATGCTGCTACGCCTGCGCCAGATGGCGTCCGTTACCGGTCTTCGTCGCCGTAGCCGTCCTCTCGCAGTTGCGGATTCGGGCCGGTGTCAATCATGTCGTGCGAGAAGCGCTCGGCATCGACAGGCCGGCCAACTTCGACGAGCTGCGGGTCGCCGTACTGACCGGCATTCCGGTAGAGGCGCTCGTGGGATTCGCGCTGCTGACGCTTCTCGTCTCCGTTGCCTGGCTGTCCCGGTTCCTGCCACCCGGGCGGCGCCTGGTGGCGGTCGCCTCGATGACCGTAGGCATGGCCGTCAGCCTGTACCTCTACGCCGGCGTCATCGGCCCGTGGCTGCTGCCGTAGCGCGCCGCAACGCCTCGCAGGCTCGGATTTCGGCCCATTCCCGAAGCCGTCGCCGAACGCGACCGCCGAGGGCGCGTTGCGGCTTGGGCGCTACTGCGCCGCCGCGTCCAGGTCAAGCACCAGATCGGTCACGATGCGGACGGCGCGCGCCATGGCCTCCGGCTCCAGCCTGTCCACGGTGTCGCGCTCGGTATGGATGATTCGCAGGATCGGCGGCGTGAGCGCGCCGCGCAGCGTGGCGGACAGGTCGCCGTTGAGAAACAGCCAGGCGCGATGCGCTTCCTCGGCCGGCAGCACGGCGAGCGAGACGGCGGGAATGCCCGCCCGCTGGAAGCTGCGGTCGTCGCTCGGCGGCATGCGGGGCGTGCCCACGCAGGCAACGGCGTGACGACTGCAGGCACGGTTCACGCGGCCGGCCAGGGGGTGCGCGGCGGAAAGATCGCCGGGGCCGTAGAACAGCGTGTCCCCGTAGGCCACGATATCCACGTTGACCATCACGGCGCCGCGCGCCGGATCGAGCGACTGCACGTACGCGCGGGATCCGAGCAACCCGAGCTCCTCCATGTCGAAGAAGACGACGTGGACTACGCCCTGCAAGTCTGCGTCCCGGAGGGTCTCGGCCAGGCGCAACAGCACCAGCACGCCGGCCGCGTTGTCGACCAGCCCGTGGCTGAGCGTGCCGTCGTCCAGCCGGTCGGCGTCGAAGTGTCCCCCAACGACGATCCGCGGCGGACCGGCGCCGAGGCTGACCACCACGTTGTGACCGTGCGTCCGGTCATCGTCCGCGCCCGCCCCGGAAAACGTCTGTAACGCGTAGGGCAACCCGCGTCGTTGCAGCTCCTCCTCGAGGACGGCGAGCCGCAGATCGTTCGTCGGCTGGACGAAACGCCGCGCAACGTCGATCACGTCGTCCGTGAAGGGCGCCGGCAGAGGTCGCGGCGCAATGGGCACCGCGGTTTCCTGGGCGCCCGCCCCGATGCAACCTGCGCCGGGCAGAAGGAGGGCGAGCAGCAACAGGTGAACCCTGACGATACTTCGCGTTTGCATATCTTCCGCTCCCGGAATCCGGACTTCCGCCCCTTGTCACTCGGAACGGTAAGGAAAGGTTGGAGGCGCCGCCCGGATTTGAACCGGGGATGGAGGTTTTGCAGACCTCTGCCTTACCACTTGGCGACGGCGCCGTCAGGACGGCAGCGCGGGCGGCTCGGGAAGACAGAAGATGGAGCGGGAAACGGGATTCGAACCCGCGACTTCGACCATGGCAAGGTCGCACTCTACCACTGAGTTATTCCCGCTCGGCCCCGAAACGCAACCTGAAAGGTACCACAGGCGGCCTTCCTCCTTCAAGGCGTCCCCCCGGCCGGCCTGCCACCGGCGGCGACGATTCAACGACCGGGCCAGCCTGCGCCGAACGCGTTCCGGATCAACATGACGTCCGGCGGCTCCCCGGCGCCCCCCTGCACGGCCACGACGTCGAAGCGGCAGGGCCGCGCGGCCCACCGGACCCGCGCCATGTAGCGTTGCGCCATGGCGATGACCTGCCGCTGCTTGCGCGGGGTCACCGCACCGACCGCGCCGCCGAAACCGCGCGAGGTGCGCGCCTTTACCTCGACGAACACGAGCACGTCGCCGTCCCGGGCGACGATGTCGATTTCTCCATGGCGGGTCCGGAACCGGCGCGCAAGAATGGAGTACCCCAGGCGGCGAAGCTCGCGACAGGCGAGGTCTTCACCCTGTCTTCCAAGACGTTCCTGATGCGGAGTCGGCATGATGACCGGGGGAAGATGCAAGACCCCGGCCACCCGTGCCGCCGCGGCCGGGAGACTCCTCACCCGGGCCGGGCGACGGCGGACGGCCTTCTGCGGCGCACCTACTTCCGCTTCCAGCGCGTGCCGGCGGGCGTGTCCTCCAGGACGATCCCCCGCGCGTCCAGCTCGTCGCGAATGCGATCCGCGGTGCCGAAATCCCGCTGCCGCCGCGCGGTGCGACGCTGCTCGATGAGCCGCTCGATCTCGGCCACGTCAACCGGCGGAGCGGCCTCCTCCCGGCGCCGGAGCGCGATGACCCCCAGCACGTCGTCGAAGCGGTCGAAGGCCTCACGCACGGCCCGCGCATCGTCCGCGCCCAGCTCGCCCGCATCGATCGCCGTGTTGACGTCGCGGACCAGCTCGAACATGGCACCGATGGCGCCGGGCGTGTTGAGGTCGTCGGCGATGCGGGCCCGGAACGTCTCGCGCGCCGTCTCGACCCGCTCGCGGATCGCTGCCCGGCCCGCCGGGGAGGACGCGGGCGCGCCGGCGGCCGTCTCGGTCACCGACTCCAATCGCCCCAGACAGTCCATCAGCCGCCGCAACGCCTCCTCGGCCTGCGCCAGGCTGTCCCAGCCGAAACGGAGCTGCTTGCGATAGTGGGTCGACAGCAGCACGTAGCGCAGCGCCGACGCCCGGTGGCCGCGCTCGAGGACGTCCTGCACGTTGAGCACGTTGCCGAGTGACTTCGACATCTTCACGTCGCTGCCGAGCAGCAGGTGCTCGACGTGCACCCAGAAGCGGGCGAACTGCTCCCCCGTCGAACCCTCCGACTGCGCGATCTCGTTCTCGTGGTGGGGAAAGATCAGGTCGACGCCGCCGGCGTGGATGTCGATGGGAGACCCGTCGAGCAGGCGCAGCGCCATCGCGGAGCACTCGATGTGCCAGCCCGGGCGTCCGGGGCCGACGCCGTAGTCCCAGGTCGGCTCGTCCGGTCCGGTCGCCTTCCACAGGACGAAGTCGCGGGCCGCGTCCTTGGCGTACTCGTCGCTGTCGATCCGCGCGCCGTCCTGCATGCCGGCGTGATCGAGCCGCGCGAGCTTGCCGTAGCCGGGCAACGTGGAGATCCGGAAGTAGACCGATCCGTCGCTGCGGTAGGCGTGCCCCCGCGCCTCGAGCGCCGCGATGGTCTCGACCATCGACCGCAGGTTCTCTTCGTCGGTCGCCCGCGGCGACTCCTCCGCCGGCTCGATGCCGAGCGCGTCGGCGTCCTCGCGAAACGCCGCGATGTAGCGGTCGGTGTACTCCCGCAACGGGACCCCGGCCTTGCGGGCGCCGGCAATCGTCTTGTCGTCCACGTCCGTGAAGTTGACGACCTGCCGCATGCCGTGGCCGCCCACGTGCCGCAGCGCGCGGCGCAGCACGTCGAGACAGACGAAGGTGCGGAAGTTGCCGATGTGCCCGCGCGCGTAGACGGTCAGGCCGCAGGCGTACATGCGGACGGTGTCGTCACGCAGCGGGGCGAAGTCCTCTGTCCGACGGGTCAGCGTGTTGTAGAGACGCATGGGGATGGCGCGCAAATCGACGGCAGTGAATCGTTCGAGGTCAGGTCGCCGCGGTCAACGGCGCGACCAGCGTGCAGCACTCGACGCCGTCCACGCGGCCGAACTCGACCCGGCTCGCGAGGCGGCGCATGACGGCAAGGGGCGCATCGCTGCCCCCTTCGCTCAGAATCGACTCGACCCCCGGCCCGGGGGCCGTCTCCGCGGCGACCGTATCGACCGGATACCGGACGCGAATCGTGAGGACCCCACCGCCCGCGGTGAAGGTCAATGTCACGCGCGAGTAGACCGATCCGGCCGGGTGATCGACCAGGCCGCTCGTTGCCAGCACCACCGCGCGGGCGGCCGCCTCGGCCCCGGCGCAGCCCAGGCTGGCGGCCAGACGCTCGACCACGCACTCGCGGAGCGCCCGGAATCGCACGTCGCAGGGCAGCGTCAGCTCGCACCGTACGGCACCCGGATCCTCCCTCGCGTCGTCGGACACCGCCATAAACACTACAGGGAAATCTGCTGGAACAGTGCCCGCGCCTGCACGCAGTCCGCGTCGATCTGCCGCTTGAGCGCCGCCGCGTCCTCGAACGCCTGCTCGCCGCGCAGCCGCTGGATGAACGCGAGCCGCAGCGGCCGGCCGTAGAGATCGAGGTCCGCGTCGAACAGGTGCGTCTCGATGGTCCGCGCGCCGTCCGGCCCGAACGTCGGCCGCACCCCGACGTTGGTCACCGACGCGTGCAGCACGCCCTCGACCGTTGCAGTCGTCGCGTAGACCCCGTCGGGCGGCAGCAGCTCGTTCTCCGTCCGCAGGTTGGCGGTGGGCACGCCGTGGTCCCGGCCGCGCCCTGCACCCCGCTCCACCGTGCCGTCGATCATGTAGTGGTGGCCGAGCAGCGCGCCCGCCTCGTCCACGCGCCCGTCGGCGATCAGGCGCCGCAGGCGGGTGCTGCTGACGACGAACTCCTTGTAGCGCACCGGGTCGATCTTCTCGGCATCGAACCCGTAGCGGCCGCCGAGCGACCGCAGCAGCGAAAAGTTGCCGCTGCGGTGCCGGCCGAACAGGAAGTTGGCGCCGACGCAGACCTCCGCCACCTGCAGCCATTCGACGAGCACCGCCCGGACGAACCGCTCCGGATCCCATTGCGAGAGCTCCGGCGTGAAGCGCACGATGGCGGCGGCATCCATGCCGGCCGCGGCGAAGGCATCGAGCTTCTGGGCCTGCGTCATCAGCAGCGGCGGCGCCTTGTCGGGACGCACGACGCGCGGCGGATGCGGATCGAAAGTCAGGGCGGCCGCGGTGGCGTGGCGCTCGTCGGCGCGGCGCCGCACCTGCTCGACGATCCGGGCGTGCCCGCGGTGCATGCCGTCGAAGTTGCCGAGCGCGAGGACCGTCTGCTGCCAGCGGGTGGGCCGCGGGTCGTCAGGATAGTGAATGACATCCATGCGCGATCCCGCCATGATAATCCAGAGGCGGATAACCGGTCCCCCGGGAGTCTTCCTTGGTGGCGCCCCTGTTTCCAATACGCCCCAACACGTTACCCTGCCAAGGGTCGATCTGCATGAGGATCCAACAGGCGGACGGGGCGGCCCTGTCAGGATGCGAGGCCGCGTCAGGTCTTCCGGATGCGGCCGGTGAGTTCTGCTCCTTCAAGGCTTCCACTCACCGGCCGGGTTGCTCAGGACTGAACATGGTCACGTCTGCACGACCGGCCAAGTACTGTTCAATCACGGGCGTCCACCTCCTCTCGGCGGTCGCCCCGTCCACCTGTTCGATCCTACATGCGTGCTGGGGCGTATCCGAGAACAGGGGCGCCACCGCCGACGGCAGCTCATTTCAGCGCCTGCCGCTGGAAGAACCCGTGGTGTACCGCGGCCTCGCCGATCACGACCGGGATGGGCGCATGGATGCGCCGATGGCCTGGCGGCGACCCGCGGATCGATGCGCTGGCCGGATTCCACGCCGTGCCGGCAGGAGAGCCAGGGCTTGCTGAGCGGGTTTGCTGGATCGTCGCCCACGGGTAACCGCGGATCGCGTAGGATCTTCGCCATGCAACACTTCCATTGGGTTACGGCAAGGTCAAAGTGCACGCCTGAGGAACTGTTCGGGAAGCTCCGGGACCGCGTGAAGGGCGACGTACAGACCGCAGTGCGGGTGACCGGCCGCAAGATCGAGTTCTCCCCGACGAGCAACGAGTTGTTCCACGTCGCCCGCATCAAGGCGGGCGGCAACCAGACGCTCGCCGCGGTCGGGTTCCAACTGGTGGGCCATCAGATCGTCGTCATCGAGCAAGGTGGCACGTCCCATGCTGCGAGGGCAGCCCTACAGCACGGCTCCTGCAGGCTGACCGACGATGACGGCCGGTGCTTCGAGCTGTGGGAGTTCAGCCGCGATGCACTGGAGGATCTGTTCTTCGGCTAGATGTGTCAATGCCGACGCCATTCAACCGGACGTGCCCTCACTGCAACCGGGCTACAACCATATCTGAACAACTATTCCATGCTGGAAGCGCCCCGCTGAGGATTGGGTTCTCCAAGGGTGCGGCTCTTTCTCGTCGGGGGTCCAGAGAGGTCCATGGGGCTTCTGGGA
>VXME01000151.1 GCA_009861545.1 Acidobacteriota bacterium
GAGGGCGGCCGGACGGTCGGCTCGGGCACCATCACCGAGATCGTCGACGACTAGGCGAGCGTTCGGCAGAAGTTCCGATCGAAGGCAGGGTGCGCGCGACATGGCAACGTTCAGCGACAAGATTCGGATCCGGCTGAAGGCGTACGACCATCGGCTGCTCGACCAGTCGACGAGCGAGATCGTCGACACGGCGCGGCGGACCGGCGCGCGGCTCGCGGGACCGATCCCTCTGCCGACGGACAAGAACAAGTGGACGGTGCTGCGTTCCCCGCATGTCGACAAGAAGTCGCGGGAGCAGTTCGAGATTCGTACTCACAAGCGCCTGATAGACATCTTCGAGCCGACGTCGCAGACGGTGGATGCGCTGATGAAGCTCGATCTGCCCGCCGGGGTGGACGTCGAGATCAAGGCGTTCGGCAAGGAGCATGCGTAGGGCCAGACCGCGTCCGAGCGGGTCGGGAATCGAGCGATGGTGACCGGGATCATTGGGCAGAAGATCGGCATGACGCAGGTGTTCGGGACCGACGGCGCGGCGCGGCCGGTCACCGTGCTCAAGGCCGGACCGTGCGTGGTCATCCAGCGCAAGCAGGCGGACCGGGACGGGTACGAGGCCGTGCAGCTCGGGCTGGTCGAGGATCGGCCGGCGCGCGTCACCAAGCCGGTGGCCGGCCTGTATGCCCGGGCGAACGTGCCCCCGACGCGGGTGCGGCGGGAGGTGCCGCTCGACGGCGGGAGCGATGCGCCGGCCGAGGGCGAGCGGGTGCTGGCCTCGCTCTTCGCCGAGGGCGAGCAGGTGGACGTCACCGGCATCAGCCGCGGTCACGGCTTTCAGGGCGTCATGAAGCGGCACGGCTTCGGCGGCGGCCGCGCGACGCACGGCTCGATGTTCCATCGGGCGCCGGGGTCGATCGGCCAGTCCTCGTATCCGTCGCGGGTCCTCAAGGGCATGCGGGCGCCGGGGCGCATGGGCGGGGACCAGGTAACGGTACGCAATCTGCGCGTCGTGACGGTCGATGCCGAGAGCAACCGGTTGGTGGTGACCGGCGCGGTGCCGGGCGCAGCGGGCGCCTACGTGGTGATTCGCCGCGCGGTCGCGCCACGCCGCGAGCCGGCGGCGCCGCCGGTCGACGAGAAGAAGAAGAAGAAGCGATGACGTGTGACGTGGTCAACGAGCACAACGAGACGGTCGACGCTTTCGAGCTGAGCGACGAGCTGTTCGCTGGACCGATCGCCACGGGCCTGATCTGGGAGTCGGTGGTTCACGAGCAGGCGGGTACGCGGCGCGGCACGCACGCCACGAAGACGCGCGGGCTCGTCAGCGGCACCGGCCGGAAGCCGTGGCGTCAGAAGGGCTCGGGCCGCGCGCGGGTCGGCGAGGCCCGAAACCCGTTGTGGCGCACCGGCGGCACCGTGTTCGGGCCGCAGCCGCGCAGCTACGAGTACCGCCTGCCGCGCAAGGTGGAGCGGGGTGCGCTGCGCGCGGCGCTGCGCGTGAAGTTCGAGGAGGGGGCCGTCGTCGTGCTGTCCGAGTTCGCGATCGACGAGCCGAAGACGCGACTGGCCGTGGAGTTGCTCGACAGGCTGGGCGTGACCGGCAAGGCGCTGCTGGTCGACGTGTCTCCGGGCAACGCTCTGGAGCGCGCGGTGAGCAATCTCCCCGACGTGCGCCTGGCGGCGTCGGGCCGTGTGACGGCGCGGGATCTGGCCAACGCGGGCCGGGTCGTCATGAGCCGGGCGGCGGCCGAGCATCTGGCGCGGGTGGTGGCGTCATGAAGTCGACCGAGGTGATTCGGAGGGCGCTGATTACCGAGAAGACCACGCTCATGCGGGAGCAGGGCCAGATTCTCGCCTTCGAGGTCGCCATGGGGGCGACGAAGGTGGACGTCAAGCGCGCGGTGCAGCAGTTGCTCGGGGCGAAGGTCGCGGAGGTGCGAACGTCCATCGCCCACGGCAAGGTCAAGCGTCAGGGACGGTTCGCGGGGCGGCGGCCGGACTGGAAGAAGGCCTACGTCCGGCTGCGCCCGGGCGAGTCCGTGCCGGAGTTCCTCGAGGGCGCATAGGGTATCGGGAAGCGAGCCAATGGCGATTCGCAAGCACAAGCCGACGTCGGCCGGCCGGCGATTCCAGAGCGTGCAGACGTTCGACGAAATCACCGTCACGCGGCCGTACCGACCGTTGACGCAGCCGCTCAAGAAGTCGGGCGGGCGGAACAACACGGGATCGATCACGATCTGGTGGCGGGGCGGTGGGCACAAGCGCGCCTACCGGGTCATAGATTTCAAGCGCGACAAGATCGGCGTTCCGGCGAAGGTGTCGACGATCGAGTACGACCCGAACCGGTCGGCGCGCATCGCGCTGGTCACCTACGCCGACGGCGAGAAGCGCTACATCCTGCATCCGCTCGGGGTGAAGGTGGGCGACTCGATCGTCGCCGGCCCGGACGTGGACATCCTGCCGGGCAACACCCTGCCGCTCAGCAACATCCCCCTCGGCACGCAGGTGCACAACGTCGAGCTGCGGCCCGGCAAGGGTGGTCAGCTCGCTCGCAGCGCAGGCGCATCGGTGCAGGTCGTGGCCAAGGACGGCAAGTACGTCACCGTTCGACTGCCGTCGGGAGAGACACGCCTCGTCATGCCGAAGTGCGTCGCGACGATCGGCCAGGTCGGCAACGTCGAGCACGAGAACGTCCGGGTCGGCAAGGCCGGCCGGAATCGCTGGCGCGGTCGCCGCCCCCATGTCTGCGGCAACGCCATGAACCCGGTCGATCATCCGCTCGGCGGGGGCGAAGGGCATGCGGCCGGGGGACGTCATCCGGTCTCGCCGTGGGGCGTTCCGGCCAAGGGTTACAAGACCCGCAAGCAGAAGCCCTCCGATCGCTTCATCCTCTCGCGCAAGAAGAAGCGCTAGTCAGGAATCGAGGTCATGAGCCGCTCGCTGAAGAAAGGCCCGTTCGTCGATCTGCCGCTCCTCGAGAGCATCGAGGCGATGAACCGGAACGGCGTCAAGAAGGTCGTCAAGACCTGGTCGCGCCGCTCGACGGTGGTTCCCGAGATGGTGGGACATACGGTGGCGGTTCACAACGGGAAGAAGTTCGTTCCGGTCTACGTCACCGAGAACATGGTGGGCCACAAGTTCGGCGAGTTCGCGCCGACGCGCCTGTTCCGGGGGCACCCGACCAAGAGCGAGAAGTCGGCGTCGAGGGGAGGCGGGCGGTGATCGAGGGTCGCGCTACGGCACGCTACGTCCGGACCTCGGCCCAGAAGGCGAAGCTCGTCGTGGATCTGATTCGCGGCAAGGACGTCGACAGCGCCCTGGCGACTCTGCGCTTTACGCGCAAGGGCGTCGCGAAGGACGTCGAGAAGGTGTTGCGGTCGGCCATCGCCAACGCGCAGCAGAAGGAGGGCGCCGGCGATGAGATCGAGCGTCTGTACGTGCGGGAGTGCTACGCGGATCAGGGTCCGACGCTGAAGCGGATCCGTGCCGCGCCGATGGGGCGCGCGTTTCGCATCCTGAAGCGGACGTCGCATCTGACGGTCATCGTGGAGGAGCGGTCCGAGGGACAGCCCGGGTTCCGGGCGCGCCGGCGGCGCGGCGGGCCGGAAGGAACCGGCTCGGGAGGCGGCGGCCGGGTGAAGCGGCGGCCGGTGTCGCGGCCCGCACCGCCCGCGGCGCCGGAACCGGACGTTGTGGAACCGGATGTGACGCCCGAGGCGCCGGAGCCCGGCGTTCCCGCCGAGACGGACGTGATACCGGAGCCGGAGGCACCGGAAGAGGAGCCGGAAGCGTCGGAGCCGGAGGCCGAGTCCGGCACGGCGCCGGAGCCGGAAGAGGCGCCCGAACCCGAGGCGCCGCCGGAGCCGGGGGCGCCGGAACCGAAGAAGAAACCGGAGGAGCCGGAAGAGGAACCGCCCAATTTGCCGCCGGGCGGCATCCTGGGCATCCGGTGACGGCCTGCGACCGGGAAGGGTCTGAGCATGGGGCAGAAAGTTCATCCGTACGGCTTCCGTCTGGGCTTCAACAAGACGTGGCGCTCCCGCTGGTACGCGGATCGCGACTACGCGAAGCTGCTGCACGAGGATCTCGCCCTGAAGCGCGATCTGAAGACCCGCTTCTCGCATGCCGGCGTGTCCCGGATCGAGATCGAACGGGCCGCCAACAACCTGAAGCTCGACATCTACACGTCCCGGCCGGGAATCATCATCGGCCGCAAGGGTACGGAGGTCGACAAGCTCAAGACGGAGATTCAGAAGCGCACGAGCCGCGAGGTCTTCATCAACATCCAGGAGATCCAGAAGCCGGAGCTCGACGCGCAGCTCATCAGCGAGAACGTCGCCTTGCAGCTCGAGAAACGGGTGGCGTTCCGCCGGGCGATGCGCAAGGCGGTCGAGGCCGCGCTCCGGTTCGGGGCTCGGGGCATCAAGGTGCGCGTGGGCGGGCGCCTGAACGGGGCCGAGATCGCGCGCTCGGAATGGTACCTCCACGGCCAGCTTCCGCTGCAGACGTTGCGGGCGAACATCGACTACGGGTTCGGTCAGGCGCGTACGACCTACGGCGTGATCGGCATCAAGGTGTGGCTCTACAAGGGCGAGCGTCTCACGCCGCTGGTGGGTCGCGAGGAGGAGTACCGAGCGCCGCGGCGCGGCGCGCGGGCCTGAGGCTCTGCGCCGTGACGAGGACAAGCCGGAGGAGTGACGCACCATGTTGATGCCGAAGAAGGTCAAGTACCGCAAGCAGCACCGCGGGCGCATGGCCGGCAAGGCGTGGCGGGGGTCGGCCGTGTCGTTCGGCGACTATGGGTTGCGGGCGATGGAGCCGTGCTGGATCACCGATCGGCAGATCGAGGCGGCCCGCGTCGCGATGACGCGGTTCGTCAAGCGCGGCGGCAAGATCTGGGTGCGGGTGTTTCCGGACAAGCCGATTACCAAGAAGCCGCAGGAGACCCGCATGGGCAAGGGCAAGGGCGCGCCCGAGCAGTGGGTGGCGGTGGTGCGGCCGGGCCGCATCCTGTTCGAGATGGAAGGTGTGAGCGCCGCCGACGCGAAGCGGGCGATGGAGCTCGCGGCTGCGAAGCTGCCGATAGAGGCCCGTTTCGCGACGCGGTTCGGTGAGGCGGGGGCATAGGATGGCGAAGGTGTCAGAGCTTCGCGAGCTGGAGACCGAAGAGCTCGAGCAACGCGTGGGCGAGCTCGACGACCAGGTGTTCCGGTTGCGCCTCCAGAAGTCGATGGGGCAGGCCGACGCGGCGTACAAGATGCGGGGGTTGCGCCGCGACCGGGCGCGGGTGAAGACGTTGTTGCGGGAGCGCGAGCTCGATGCGGCGCCCGCTGCCGCGGCGGAGCCGGCCGCGACCGACTGACGACTTGAGTGAATCCGATGGGAAACCAACGCGAGGTCGTGGGCATCGTGGTCCGGGACAAGATGGACAAGGGCGTGATCGTCGCGGTCGAGCGCCGGGTGCGCCACGACGTCTATCGCAAGATACGGCGCCGGACGCGGACGTTCATGGCGCACGACGAAGAGAACAGCGCCCGGGTCGGAGACCGCGTCGCGATGGCCGAGTCGCGTCCGCTCAGCAAGCGCAAGCGGTTCGTCGTCACGCGCGTCATCAATCGGGCCGAGACGGTTTGATGGAAACCCGCGCAGAAGGAGCAACGATGTCCAGGCGGGATGGATCACCGGTCGAATCCAGCGGGGCGGGCCGATGATCCAGATGCAATCCGTGCTCGACGTCGCGGACAATTCCGGCGCCCGCAAAATCGCCGTGATCAATCCGCTCGGGGGCGCCACCGGCCGCTACGCGCGACTCGGCGATCTGGTCACCGCCGCCGTGAAGGAGGCGGCCCCGGACGCGTCGGTCAAGAAGGGCCAGGTGGTCAGGGCGGTCATCGTACGCACGCGCAAGGAGCAGCGCCGTCGCGACGGAAGCTATATCCGGTTCGACCGCAACGCCGCCGTGCTCGTCAACGATCAGAACGAGCCGGTGGGCACCCGCGTCTTCGGTCCCGTCGCGCGGGAGCTGCGCGAGCGGAAGTTCATGAAGATCATCTCGCTCGCACCGGAAGTGCTGTGAGAGTCTGATACAGGAAAGAGCCCAGGAGCATGTCCCGACTACGCACCCCGGTGCGCAAGAACGACAACGTGGTCGTCATGGCCGGCAGGGATCGCGGCAAGCGCGGCCGCGTTCTCAAGGTGTTTCCCGGCCGCAACCGCGTGGTGGTCGAGGGCGTGAACTTCATCAAGCGCCACACGCGGCCGAATCCGCGCGCCAACGTCAAGGGGGGCATCGTCGAGCGCGAAGCCCCGGTGCATGCATCGAACGTGCAGATCGTGTGTCCGGAGTGCGGCTCTCCGGCGCGCATCGGCCGCCTGTTGCTCGGTGACGGCCGCAAGGTGCGCGTCTGCCGCAAATGCGACGGAGCTGTGGACAAATGAGTCGTCTGCGCGAGCGCTACTACGACGACGTCGTGCCGGCCCTCCGCAAGGAGTTCGGCTATGCCAACGTCATGGCGGTGCCGAAGATCGAGCGCGTCGTCGTGAACATGGGGTTGGGGGCGGCGACCCAGAATTCCAAGCTGATCGACGTCGGCGCGAAGGAGCTGGCGCGCATCACGGGTCAGCAGCCGGTCACGCGCCGCGCGCGCAAGTCCGTGGCGCAGTTCAAGGTGCGGCAGGGCATGCCGATCGGCGTGATGGTCACGCTGCGGCGTACACGGATGTACGAGTTCCTGGACCGGCTGGTCTCGATCGCGTTGCCGCGCGTGCGCGACTTCCGTGGGGTGTCCCCCAAGGGGTTCGACGGCCGCGGGAACTACACCCTGGGCCTGAAGGACCAGTTGATCTTCCTCGAAATCGACTACATGCAGGTCGATCACGCGCGCGGCATGAACATCTCCGTGGTGACGACGGCAGGCACGGACGAGGAGGGTCGCAAACTGCTGCAACTGATGGGGATGCCGTTCCGCAAGAACTGAGACGGACACAGCCTATGGCCACCACCGCGAAGATCGTCAAGGAGAGGAAGCCGCCGAAGTTCCGCGTGCGGCTCCGGAATCGCTGCCGGCTGTGCGGCCGGCCGCGCGGGTACATGCGAAAGTTCGCCCTCTGCCGTCTCTGCTTCCGGAAGCTGGCGCTCGAAGGCGAGATCGCGGGCGTGATCAAGAGCAGTTGGTAGGAGGAGGGCCGCGGCGCGGCTCAGGAGGCGGGAACGAAGGAAAGCATGGCTGATCAGATTGCCGACATGCTGACGAGGATTCGCAACGCGACGATGGGGCACCGCCCGCGGGTGGACGTCCCGGATTCGCGGCTGAAGGCCGACATTGCGCGGATTCTGGAGAGCGAAGGCTACATCGCCGGCTTCAGGCAGCTCGAGTTGAAGAACCCGCGGGGCGACCATCCGTTGCGCGTCCTGAGGCTCTATCTCAAGTACGGACCGCACGGCGAGCGCGTGATCTCCGGACTCAGGCGGGTCAGTCGGCCGGGACGTCGGGTCTACTACGGCCACGCCAAGGCGCCGCCGGTTCTGGCCGGTCTCGGCACCAGCATCCTGACGACGTCGCGGGGCGTGATGACGGGCCGCGACGCCGCGAAGGCCGGGGTCGGCGGCGAGGTGCTGTGCAATGTCTGGTAGGAACATCGGCCGCTGCCCGGCTGCGGCGAGACGGGGAACGAGATGTCGCGGGTAGGCAAGAAGCCGATTCCGATTCCGGCGGGCGTGAAGGTCGACATCAGACCCGATGCCGTGGAGGTCAAGGGGCCGAAGGGGACGCTGCTCCAGCCCCTGCCCCCGGGCGTGCGGATCGAAGCCGACGGCGAGCAGTTGCTGGCGCATCCGGCCCGGGAGGACGCCGCGCTGGCGAAGTTCCACGGACTCGGCCGCAGCCTCGTCGCCAACGCCGTGCACGGGGTGTCGCAGGGCTTCAAGAAGGAGCTCGACATCGTCGGCATCGGGTACCGCGCCGAGCACACCGGCAAGCAGGTGGTGTTCGCGCTCGGCTACTCGCACCCGATCGAGTTCGACATTCCGGAAGGCATCGAGATCGCGGTCGAGAAGCAGACCCACCTCACGGTCAGCGGGATCGATCGGCAGCGGGTGGGGCAGGTCGCGGCGGACATCCGCGCTCTCCGCAAGCCCGATCCGTACAAGCAGAAGGGCGTGCGGTACACCGGCGAGGTGTTGAAGAAGAAGGTCGGAAAGACCGGCGCATAGCAATGAAAGTCAAGACCAAGAAGGATCGCCGCACGCGGGTGCGGCTGCGCCAGCGGCAGCGCCTCAGCGGGACGCCGGAGCGTCCGCGGCTCGCGGTGAACCGCAGCTTGGCGCATATCTCGGCGCAGGTGATAGACGACCACGCCGGGCGCACGATTGCGTCGGCGTCGAGCACGGAGCCGGCCATCAGGGGCCGGTTCGAGGATGGCGCGCGGGGCGGGAACGTCGCCGGCGCGCGGATCGTCGGAGCCGTCGTCGCGGAACGGGCGCTGGAGAAGGGCGTCAAGCACGTCGTGTTCGACCGCGGCGGATTCCTGTACCACGGGCGGGTGCGTTCGGTCGCCGAGGCGGCCCGCGAAGGCGGGCTCGACTTCTAGTCGGCCCGGGCAGCGAGGTCGCAGAGACACTGATGCGCGAATCACGAGCCAAGATCGACCCGGCCATGCTCGACCTGAAGGACGCGGTGGTGTCCATCAATCGGGTGACCAAGGTTGTCAAGGGCGGCAAGAACCTCAGCTTCAGCGCCCTCGTCGTCGTCGGTGACGGGGCGGGGCACTGCGGCTTCGCGGTCGGCAAGGCCAAGGAAGTGCCGTCGGCCATCAAGAAGGGAATCGAGGCGGCCAAGAAGGCGCTGATCCGGGTGCCGTTGCAGGCGACCTCGATACCGCACCCGATTCTCGGTCGGTACGGGGCGGGACGCGTCCTGCTGAAGCCCGCGCCGCAGGGGACGGGCATCATCGCCGGCGGCGCCGTCCGGGCGGTCGTCGAGCTGGCCGGGATTCACGACATCCTGACGAAGTCCCTGGGGTCGGACAACCCGCAGAACGTCGTGCGGGCCACGTTCGCCGGACTCTACGGGCTCAAGGACCCGGTCCAGGTAGCCAGGCTGCGCGGCCGGGAGTTGGAGGAGCTCACCGCCTGATGAGACCACCAGCGAAGCGCAACGACGAGGCGCCGCGCGTGCGCGTCACCCTCGTCAAGAGTTGGATAGGCTACGAGAAGAACCAGGAGCGAATCGTCCGGGGTCTCGGTCTGCGCCGCATCGGCCACTCGGTCGACGTGGTCGACAATCCGTCGATTCGGGGCATGATTCGGGCGGTGCGGCATCTGGTGACTACGACGGAGTGCTGACGATGGCGACGGGCAAGCGACCGATGGACCTCAGTACGCTGCAGCCGCCCAAGGGCGCTCGCCGCAACCGGAAGCGCGTCGGCCGCGGCGAGGGCGGCGGGACCGGCGTGACCGCCGGCCGCGGACACAAGGGGCAGCAGTCGCGTTCCGGGTACTCCCGCAAGCGGGGTTTCGAGGGCGGGCAGATGCCGATTCACCGGCGCCTGCCGAAGCGCGGCTTCCACAACCCCTTCCGGGTCGCCTACGAGGTGGTGAATCTCGACACCCTGGAGGCGCGGTTCGAGGCGGGCGACGAGGTGACCCCGGACGTGTTGCGCGAGCACGGGTTGATCAGCCGGACCGCGCTGGTCAAGGTACTGGCCCGCGGCGAGCTGACCAAGGCGTTGTCGGTGACCGCGCATCGCTTCAGTGCGAAGGCGGGTGAGCGGATCGCGGCCGCGGGCGGACGGACGGACGTGGCGCCGCGCGTGCGGTCGAAGGGGCGGCCGAAGGCCGAGGAAGAAGCCGCGGAATGATCGAAAGCGTCAAGAACGTCTTCGCGATTCCGGAACTGCGCAAGCGTGTGCTGTTCACGCTCGGCATCCTGGGCGTGTACCGCATAGGCAGCCACATTCCGACGCCCGGCGTGAACACCGAGGCGCTGCAGATTCTCGTCGAGCAGGCCGGCAACACCATGTTCGGCCTGTACAACATGTTCTCGGGCGGCAACCTCGCGCAGGCGACGATCTTCGCGCTGGGCATCATGCCCTACATCAGCGCGTCGATCATCCTGCAGTTGCTCACCGTCGTCTGGCCGTACCTGGAACGGCTGTCGAAGGAGGGCGAGCTGGGCCGCCGGAAGATCACGCAGTACACGCGGTACAGCACGATTGGGCTCTGCGTGGTGCAGTCGATGGCGATCGCGATCTTCTTGGAGCGGCAGACGAACATCGCGGGCGGGTTGCCGCTGGTCTACGAGCCGGGCTGGTCGTTCCGGCTGATGACGGTGCTGACCCTGACGACGGGTACCGCCTTCATCATGTGGCTCGGGGAGCAGATCACCGAGCGGGGCATCGGCAACGGCATGTCGCTGATCATCTTCGCGGGGATCGTCGTCGGCCTGCCGACGGCCGTTCTCACGACGCTGGATCAGATGCGCAGCGGCGCTATCGGCCTGTTCACGCTGATCGCGCTGGTCGTCGTGATGGTGCTGGTGATAGGGGCCGTCGTCTTCATCGAACGGGGGCACCGGCGGGTGACCGTGCAGTACGCCAAACGCGTCGTGGGGCGGCGCATGTACGGCGGCACGAGCACGCATATCCCGCTCAAGGTCAACACGGGCGGCGTCATCCCCGTGATCTTCGCGTCGTCCATCCTGGCGTTCCCGGCGACCGCGGCGACGGCGTTCCCGGTGGGCGGCTGGTTCCAGACGGTCACGGACCAGTTGCAGAACGGCATGCCGGCCTACTACCTGCTGTTCGTGGGCGGGATCATCTTCTTCGCGTACTTCTACACCGCGATCATCTTCAATCCGGACGACGTCGCGGAGAACATGCGCAAGTACGGGGGCTTCATCCCGGGCATCCGGCCCGGGAAGCGGACGGCGGAGCACATCGACACGATCCTGACCCGGATCACCTTCGCCGGGTCGATCTACCTGGCGCTGGTGGCGGTGATGCCCGACCTGATGATCACCGGTTTTCGGGCCGACGCCGTGCCGTTCATCGGGGATCAGCTCGACGTGCTGCTGCCCGGCTTCATCACGAACGGCCTCGGCGTGACGTTCTATTTCGGCGGCACCTCGCTGCTGATCATCGTCGGTGTCTCCATGGACACGGTGAATCAGGTGGAGTCGCAGTTGATCATGCGGCACTACGACGGATTCATGAAGAAGACGCGGATTCGCGGGCGGCGTGGTTGAGACGTGTCGGACCGATGACGGAGATTTGCGCGGATCACGAAGGCGGCGGAGACGGTCGGCTTTCGCGGCGCATCGAGGCAACATGCTGGACGTTTCCGAGAATGAGGAAGGGACGGCGCTCGACCGGGGACCGCGCCGCTCGAACATCACCGAGCTGGCTCCCAGGCGCGCCCGGAGGCCGATGGCCTTGAATCTGATGCTGATGGGGCCGCCGGGCGCGGGGAAGGGGACGCAGGCGCGTCGTCTGGCCCGCGGGTTTCGGGTGCCCCACATCGCGACCGGCGACATCCTGCGCGAGGCGGTCGAGATGGACAGTCCGCTCGGCCGCGCGGCGGCCCAGATCATGGACGCCGGGCAACTGGTCGGCGACGAGATCGTGATCGGGATCGTCCGGCACCGGCTCCAGAGGCCCGACGCGGCCACCGGATTCGTGCTCGACGGGTTTCCCCGCACGGTTCCGCAGGCCGAGGCGCTCGACGCGATGCTGGACCGCAGGAATCCGCTCGTGGTCCTCGACATCGCCGTCGAGGACGCGGACATCATCCGCCGGTTGTCCAGACGACGCGTGTGCGCGACGTGCGGCACGATCGTCGGGGCGACGGAGGGGACGCCGCCGAGCTCGTGCCCCGACTGCGACGGGGTGCTCGTGCAGCGCCGCGACGATCAGGAGTCGGTGGTGCGGGAGCGGCTGGCCGTGTACCGGGAGCGGACGGCGCCGTTGATCGACTACTACCGGAACCGTCCGACGTTCCGGTCGATAGACGGCAGCCTGACGGAGGACGAGGTGGCCGCCGCCGTGGCCGACGCGGCCCACGGCGTCTCGGCCGTGCGCCGGAGTGCGTGAGCCGCACGGGTGTTTCGATGATCTCGTGCAAGAGTCCCGCCGAGCTGCAGCGCATGCGCGCCGCCAACGGGCTCGTCGCGCAGGTGCTGGGGGAGTTGCGGGAGATCGTGGACGTGGGAGTGACCACGCGCGAGCTGGATGCGATTGCGGAGGGCCGCGTGCGCGCGGCGGGTGCGATTCCGGCGTTCAAGGGGTATCACGGCTATCCCGCCACGCTCTGCACGTCGGTGAACGAGGAAGTGGTGCACGGGATTCCGTCCGGTCGACGATTGCGCGACGGCGACATCGTGTCCATCGATCTGGGGGTCGTGCTGGACGAGTACTACGGCGATGCGGCGGTGACCCTGCCGGTAGGCACGATCAGCGAGCATGCGGAGATGCTGCTGCACGTGACGGAGCAGGCGCTGGCCCGGTCGATAGCGCAGGTCCGGCTGGGCGGCCACGTCTCGGATCTGGGGCACGCGGTGCAGCGCCACGTCGAAGCGCACGGGTACTCCGTGGTGCGCGAGTTCGTCGGGCACGGAATCGGCACGAGCCTGCACGAGGAGCCGCAGGTGCCGAACTACGGGGAGCCCGGCCAGGGGGACCGTCTGCTGGAGGGCATGGTCCTGGCCATCGAGCCGATGGTCAGCATGGGCAAGCCGGCCGTGCGCGTGCTTCGCGACGGATGGACCGCGGTCACTCGCGACGGCAGCCTGGCCGCGCATTTCGAGCATTCGGTGGCGGTGACCGCGGAGGGACCGCTGGTGTTGAGTCGCCCGCTGCCGGGAACGGGCGCGTCCGGAGACGGCGTTGCCGCGACCACGTGGGCGCTGGTCGACGGCGCCTAGGAGTCTGCAGGGTCGAGGGCCGCCGGCAGCGCCGGCTGAACGAAGAGAGAACGGTATGAAAGTGCGGGCTTCCGTCAAACGGATGTGCAGCAAGTGCAAGATCGTGCGCCGGCGGGGTGTGGTGCGCGTGATCTGCACGAACCCGAAGCACAAGCAGAGGCAGGGGTAACGACTCATGGCACGCATCGCTGGCGTCGATCTGCCCCGCTCGAAGCGGGTTGAAGTCGGGCTGACCTATATCTTCGGAATCGGTCCCGCCCGTTCGGTGGACATTCTGGAGGCGGCCGGCGTCAAGCCGGAAACGCGCGTGAAGGACCTGGCGGAGGACGAGGTTCGCCGGATCAGTCGCGCCATCGAAGAGTACGGCCGCGTCGAGGGGGACCTGCGCAAGGAGATCTCGCTGAACATCAAGCGCCTGATCGAGATCGGGTGCTATCGCGGGCTGCGTCATCGCCGGAACCTGCCGGTGCGCGGCCAGCGTACGAATACGAACGCGCGGACCCGGAAGGGCCCGCGCCGTGGCGCCGTCGCCAAGAAGAAGACCAGTTGAGCATTTGAGACGCGATCATGGCCAAGAGCGACAGCGTTGAAACCGGGAAGAAGCCGGCCGGAAGGCCGGCGCGCCGCAAGAAGACGTTCAAGAAGCGTGGCGAGAAGCGGGTGGTCCATCACGGGGTGGTGCACATCCAGGCGTCGTTCAACAACACCATCATCACCGTCACCGACAGCGCCGGCGCGGTGCTGTCGTGGTCGAGCGCCGGGGGTATCGGTTTCAAGGGGTCGCGGAAAGGGACGCCCTTCGCGGCGACCCAGGCGGCCATGGCGGCCGGTCACGCGGCCAAGGGATTCGGCGTGCGTTCGGTCGAGGTCAGGGTGAAGGGGCCGGGCGCCGGTCGGGAGTCGGCGATTCGGGCGCTGCAAACCTCCGTCGGCCTCGACATCAAGTCGATCCGCGACGTGACGCCGATCCCGCACAACGGGTGCCGGCCGCCGAAGAAGCGCCGCGTTTGATGGCCGGGAACTTGCGCCTTAGAACGGCGTGGAATCCTGGAGCGGGTTGGTTGGGCGGAAAGCGGAGCCGCAAGGCGACGGTTTCCGGGCTGTCGCGGTTGAGTGAGGGAGATCTGTAAGCATGGCACGGTACGCTGGTCCGGTCTGCCGTTTGTGCCGGCGCGAAGGCATGAAGCTGTTTCTCAAGGGTGAGCGCTGTCACGCGGAGAAGTGCGCGGTCGAGCGGCGCAACGTGCCGCCGGGGCACCACGGCAAGGGCCGCAAGGCCAAGCTGCAGGGCTACGGACTGCAGCTCCGCGAGAAGCAGCGCGTCAAGCGCATGTATGGCGTGCTCGAGCGGCAGTTCCGGCGCTACTTCCACGAGGCCGACCGCCGCCGGGGAATCACCGGCGAGACGCTGTTGCAGTTGCTCGAGAGCAGGCTCGACAACGTCGTCTACCGCCTTGGCTTCGCCGCCTCGCGACCGCAGGCGCGCCAGTTGGTGCGGCACGGACACTTTCTGGTGAACGGGCGGCGCGCCGACATTCCGTCGTACTCGTTGCGAACCGGGGATCGCGTGAGCGTGAAGGCGAAGAGCGCGAACAACCCGGCCATCGCGTACGCGCGAGAGGAAGTCAAGGGCCGCGGCATTCCGGAGTGGCTCGAGCTGGGCGCCGACGGGCAGGAGGGGCGTTTCGCGGCCGTGCCCAGCCGCGAGCAGATGAATCTGCCGGTGCAGGAGCAGTTGATCGTGGAGCTCTACTCGAAGTAGGGCCGGCCGGCTACGGCGCGGAAAGGATTGAACTCGATGCTGTGGAAAGGCTTCCAGCGACCGAAGGTGCTGGAGTACGACCGCGAGACGCTCACGGAACAGTACGGGCGCTTCCACGCGCAGCCGTTCGAGCGTGGCTTCGGTACGACGATCGGCAACGCGTTGCGGCGCGTGCTGCTGTCGTCTATCGAGGGGGCGGCGGTGACCGCGGTCAAGATCGACGGCGTGCTGCACGAGTTTTCGCCGATTCAGGGCGTGGTGGAGGATGCGACCGACATCATCCTCAATCTCAAGCAGGTGCCGATCAAGGTGCACGTCGACGGGGTGAAGGCCGTGTCGATCCGGGCGGAGGAACCCGGTGAGATAAAGGCGGGCGACATCCAGGCCGATGCCGATATCGAGATTCTGGATCCGGACGTGCACATCGCCACCGTGTCCGAGGGCGGCGCGCTGAACATGGAGATGCGCGTGAAGCGCGGCCGGGGCTACGTGTCCGCCGACAAGAACTTCGACGAGGACCTGGGGATCGGCTGGATCCCGGTCGACTCGGTGCATTCGCCGATCAAGAAGGTGAACTACCTCGTCGAGGCGGCGCGGCTCGGCCAGACGACCGACTACGACAAGCTGACGATCGACGTGTGGACCGACGGGACGATCAGCGCCCGCGACGCCGTTTCGCTCGGTGCGAAGCTGGTGCGCGACCACCTGAACATCTTCATCGACATCGACGACGAGTCCGAGGTCCTGGAGGAAGCGGAGCCGGAACCCCCGGCCGCCGTGGCGAACGAGCATCTCGACAAGAGCGTCGAGGAGCTCGAGCTGTCCGTGCGTTCCTACAACTGCCTGAAGAACGCCAACATCCGGACGATTCGCGAGCTCGTGCAGAAGAGCGAGCCGGAGATGCTCCAGACGAAGAACTTCGGGCGGAAGTCGCTGAACGAAATCAAGGAAATCCTGCTCGACATGGGGCTCAGCCTCGGCATGCGTCTGGACCAGCCGGCGGACAGCGTGCCCGCGCAGGCGGAGTGAGCGAGTCATGCGTCATCGCGTTGCACACCGGAAGCTGGGTCGGGTCACGGAGCACCGTCTGTCCCTGCTCCGCAATCAGGCGCAGGCCCTGTTGCGGCACGAGCGGATCAGTACGACGGTCGCCAAGGCCAAGGAGCTGCGTCCGTTCGTCGAGCGGCTCATCACGGTCGCGAAACGGGGGCTCGCCGACGGCACGGACACGATTCGCGCCGTGAACGCCCGCCGCATGGTGCGCCGCGATCTGGCGGACCGGGAGGTGGCGGCGAAGCTGTTCGACACGATCGCGCCCCGGTTTTCCAGCCGCTCCGGCGGCTACACGCGCCTGGTGAGAATCGGGTTCCGCCGCGGCGACGCCGCCGAGATTGCCCAGGTGGAGCTGATTGGCAGCGAGTACAACCCCGACCTGGACAAGCCCAAGGCCGACCGCAAGGCGGAAGAGAAGCCCGAACGCCAGCCGGACGAGCAGGCCGCCACGGGCGGACGTCTGAGCCGGATGTTCCGTCGCGGGAAGAACCGGCGCTAGGCGTCCTCGGCGTCTCCCGCTTCGGACTTCGAGTCCGCCACGATCTTCGCGTGAAGGTGCGCCGGCACCTCCTCGTAGTGCGAGAACTCCATGTGGTACGACCCCCTGCCGCCGGTGGCGGAGGTCAACTGCTGCTCGTAGGTGAGCATCTCCGCCATCGGCACCTGCGCCTTGATGACGGTGGACCCCCCGCGCGGCTCCATGCCCCCGATCCGGCCGCGCCGGCCGTTCAGGTCGCCCATGAGGTCGCCCGCGAAGTCGCTCGGCGCGTAGATCTCGACGTTCATGACCGGTTCGAGCAGGGTCGGTCTGGCCCGCTCCATCGCGTCCCGGAAGGCGAGGCGGCCGGCCATCTTGAAGGACATCTCGTTCGAGTCGACCGAATGGAACTGCCCGTCGTAGAGGGTCACCTTGAAGTCGACCATCGGGTAGCCGGCGAGATAGCCCTTGTCGCGGGCCTCCTGGATGCCCTTCTCGACGGCCGGGATGAACTGGCGCGGAATCGAGCCGCCGAAAATCTCGTCGACGAAGGCGAAGTCCTCTCCGCGCGGAAGCGGCTCGACACGGATCCGGCAGTCGCCGAACTGCCCGTGTCCGCCCGACTGCTTCTTGTGCCGGCCGTGCGCTTCGGTCGCCGCCATGATGGTTTCCCGGTAGGGGATGCGGGGCAGCTTCAGGTTGACCTCGACGCCGAAGCGCCGCTTCAGCTTGGCGACGGTAACCTCTATGTGCACCTGCCCCTGGCCCGAGAGCAGCAACTGGCGCGTCTGCGGGTCGCGGGTGTACTGGATGGTGGGATCCTCCTCCCGCAGGCGCTGCAGCGCACCGCTGATCTTCTCCTCGTCCCCGCGGCTCTTCGGCTCGATGGCATAGGAGAGGACCGGTTCGGCGAAGGCGATGGGCGCGAAGCGCACCGGGTTGCCCTTCTCGCCCAGCGTGTCGTTCGTATGGGTCTCCTTCAGCTTGGCGACGGCCCCGAGGTCGCCCGCCTTCAGCTCCGGCACCGGGTGCTGCGTCTTGCCCTGCAGGACGGCCAGCGCGCCGAGTCGCTCGCCGCCGTCCTGCGTGGCGTTGTGGATGGTGGAATCGGCCTTGAGCGCGCCGGCCGCGACGCGGAACATCGTTATGCGCCCGGCGAACGGATCGGCGATGGTCTTCCAGACGAACGCGGCGGGCGGGGCGGTGTCGCCGGCGTCGTAGCTCAGCGGCTCGCCGCTCTCGGGGTCGGTGGCCGGGAGCGGGTGATCCGCCGCCGGCGGCAGGCAGGAGAGGATCGTGTCCAGCAACGGCCCGACGCCGATGTTGGCCTGCGCCGACGTGCAGACGAGCGGGAACACCTGCCGGTTCCGTGTCGCCGTCCGGAGGCCGCCCTCCAACTCGTCCTGGGTCAGCGTGCCCTCTTCGAAGAACCGCTCCATGAGCGCCTCGTCGGCTTCGGCGACCATCTCGAGCAGTGCCTCGCGGGCGGTGTCCGCCGGCCCGGAGAGCGCGTCCGGAACATCGCCGACGGATGCGTCGCCGCTGCCGTCGTCGGGGAAGGTCACGCCCTGCATGGCCAGCAGGTCCACCGCGCCGCGGAACTCGCGTTCCGAGCCGATCGGGAGCTGGATCGGCACCACTTCCCGACCCAGCGCTCCCTGCACCGACTCGAGGGCGCGGTCGAAGCTCGCGCGCTCGCGGTCGAGCAGGTTGAGCACGACCACGCAGGGCAGGCCGATCTCCTCGGCGATGCTCCACACCTTCTCGGTCTGCACCTCGACGCCCGCCACCGCGTCGACCACGACGAGCGCGGCGTCGGCGACGCGCAGGGCGGCCCGGGTGTCGCTCACGAAGTTGCCGATGCCGGGCGTGTCGATCAGGTTGATCTTCGTGGAGCGCCACTCGGCGAACGCGACGCTGGCCGAGAGCGTGTGCTTGCGGGCGATCTCCTCCTCGTCGAAGTCGGTGACCGTCGTGCCCTCGTCGACCCTCCCCAGGCGGTTGACCATCTTGGCGTCGAACAGCATCGCCGACACGAGCTGCGTCTTCCCGGAACCGCTGTGCCCGACGACCGCGACGTTGCGGATGTTCGACGCGTCATAGACCTTCATCGACAGTAGTCCTCCCGGTCAAACCTGTAATCGTACCGTGACGGGCCGGCAGGCTCAAGTGCGGGAGGCGCCTATTCGTAGCGCAGCGCCTCGATCGGGTCGAGGCCGGAGGCGCGGACGGCGGGCACGATCCCGAAGACGATGCCGACCGTCGCGGAGAAGCCGATGCCGATGGCGAACGACCACCACGGCAGCGATACCGGGAACTCGGTGGCGTAGTGAACGCCCATCCCGATCCCGCTGCCGAAGAGGATGCCGAGGACGCCGCCGATGGCGGTCAGGAAGACCGCCTCGAGAAGGAACTGCCACAGGATCTCGCGCCGCCGGGCGCCGATGGCCTTGCGGGTGCCGATCTCGCGCGTCCGCTCCTTGACGGAGATGGTCATGATCGCCATCACCCCGATGCCGCCGACCATGAGCGCGATGGACGAGATGGCGACCAGCGCGAGGAACGTCGCGCTGCTGACCTGGTCCCACAGCCGGAGCGCCGCATCCTGCGTGATGAGATCGAAGTCGTTCGCCTCGTCCAGGCGCAGGCCGTGACGGATGCGCATCACCTCGGTCACGTCGCGTATCGCGTCCTCGCGCGCGACCCCTTCGTGCGGCACGGCGGCGATCATGAGGAACTGCAACCGCCCGCGGCGCGATCGCGTAACGCGCGTGCCGAACTGCTTCGAGTGGGCGCTGTAGGGGATCAGCGCGATGTCGTCCTGGCCGGCGTCGAGCGACCCGATGCCGGGCCGCGGACCGATGACGCCGATCACCGTATAGGGCTGGTTGCCGATGCGCACCGTCTTGCCGAGCGGGTCGACGTTGGGGAACAGGGCCTGGTAGGGCGTCTGCCCGAGCACCACGACCCGGCGCCGGTGACTCACTTCGCCCTCGGTGAAGAATCGTCCCTGCTCGATGGTGACGTGGAATACGTCCGGGTAATCGTGCGTCGTGCCGGTGATCGAGAGCAGCTTGGTTCGTTCTCCCCGATAGAAGAGCCGGCTGCGCGTCGAGCCCGGACCCCCGCCCTCGCCGATAGTGATGTTGACCTGCGCTATCGATTCGGCCTGCCGTTCGATGGCACGCGCATCGGCCGGTGTCAGGGTGGGCCGCTTGAGAAGCTCGTCGAAGTCGGCTCCCGACATGAAGCTCATGCCCGAGAACTGCGCCACGAAGATCGTGTCGGGGCCGATCTCGCGGATGGTGTCGCGCAACGACTCGTCGAATCCGCGGATGAGCGACGTCATCCCGACGATCGCGGTGATGCCGATGACGATGCCGAGGATGGTCAGTCCGGACCGCATCTTCTGCGTCCGGATGGTCGTGACCGCCATCACCACGATCTCACGCAGGAGCGAACCGCGCATCAGTCGGCCCGCCCCAGTGCGTCTATCGGGTCCAGCGCGGCGGCCCGCGCCGCGGGGTACAGCCCGAAGAAGAGCCCGACCGCGGCCGTCATCGTAATGGCGAGAAGCACCGACCAGGGGTGCACGACGGCCGGCACCGGGGCGAAGCGGTCCAGCGCAAGCGCGGCGGCTGCACCGAGCGCCGTGCCCGTCGCGCCCCCGAGCACGGACAGCGCCACCGACTCGGACAGCATCTGCCAGAGGATGTCCTGCCGCCGGGCGCCGAGGGCCTTGCGCAGGCCGATCTCCTTCGTCCGTTCCGAGACCGCCATCAGCATGATGTTCATGATGACGATGCCGGCGACGACCAGCGCGAGACCCACGACGCCGACCAGCACGGCGAAGATGCCGGCGGTGGCCTGGTTGAAGATGCGCAGCGCGGTCTCGGAAGTGAAGATGCCGAAATTGTCGTCTTCGCTCGCCTTCAGGCGCCGCTCGACCCGCAGGGCGACCGTCGTTTCGCCGATCGCCCTGTCGATCTCGCCCGGGTCGGCCGGCTGCACACGCAACCCGAGCGCGGTGCGGCTGCCGAAGAGCCGCTGGAACGCGCCGAGCGGAACGACCGCGAACTCGTCCTGCGACTGCCCGAACGACGAACCCTGGGGCCGGCTGACACCGATCACGCGAAACGGCACGCCGCGGATCTTCACCTGTCTGTCGATCGGATCGAGCGCGCCGAACAGCCGGTCGGCGGTATCCGATCCCAGGACCGCGACGTTGCGCTTGCGGCGGACCTCGGCGGGAGTCATCAGCCGTCCAATCTCCGCGTTGAACGTGGAGAAACGGATGAACTCCTCGGTCACGCCCTGGATCCGGACCGACTCGAGCACGTGCTGGCGATAGCGGACCTCGCCGCTGCGCCGTCCTTCCGCCATGACCGCGGTGACGCCGGAGGCGAACCGCCGGATGGCCTCGGCGTCGGCGAGGGTGATCCGCGGGTTGTTGCGCGTCCGTTCCAGGTCCTCCTCGCTCCTCATGATGCCGCGGCGGTCGACCAGGAACGCGTCGGCGCCCACCTCCGACAGGATCACGCTCTCGACCTCCTCGGTGATCCCCTGGATGAGAGAGACGAGGGTGATGATCGAGCTGACGGCGACGACGTTCCCGAGGATCGTCAGGAAGGAACGGAGCTTGTTGGCCCAGATCGCGCTCAGCGCGATCTGGACCATCTCATGAATCAGAATCAGCTTCATTGGGATCCACCGGGTCGCCGTCGTCGAGGTTGCGGACCACCTCGAACGGACCGGTGATCACGAAATCCCCTTCCTCCAGGCCGCTCAGGGCCTCGAAGTAGCGCTCGCCGGCGATTCCGGTGGCCACCGGCACGAAAACCGCGCGTCCCTGCCGCGCCACGAACACGCCTTCGCGCTCTTCGCGCGTGGTGGCGCTGCCGCCCGCCGCCGGTTCGGAGGAGGCGGAGGCGGGGCGCGAGAGGACACCGGATCCGGCGTCGCTCGATTCCCGCACGATCCGGCCGTCCGCATCGATCTCGACCTCGCGCACGGTGGTCGCCTGGATGGGCACGGCCAGCGATGCCGTCCGCGTCGCCGTCGTGATCTCCGCGGTGCAGGTGAAGCCGGGCCGCACGCCCGGAATGAAGCCGTCGACGACGACGACGACCAGGAAGTTCGTTGCCTCCTGCGTGGCGCCGGCGCCCGCGTTCTGGTTCTGAATCGGGCTGTTGCCGATCTCGGTCACGCGGCCGGTGTAGGTGCGGTCCGGCAGCGCGTCGATCGTGATCTCCACCGGCTGGCCGAGCCGCACGGCCGGGATGTCGGTCTCGTCGACCTCGATCTCCGCCTCGAGAACCGAGAAGTCGGCGATGGTCAGCAGCACCGTTCCGGGGTTGTTCATCGTGCCGATGACCACCGTCTCCCCCTCTTCGATGTTGCGCCGGGTCACGATGCC
This sequence comes from Acidobacteriota bacterium, assembly GCA_009861545.1. Taxonomy (NCBI): domain Bacteria; kingdom Pseudomonadati; phylum Acidobacteriota; species Acidobacteriota bacterium. Next base: position 21,621 of record VXME01000151.1, read on the forward strand.
GTCGATGGGGGACGTGATGGTCACCTGCGTGAGGTCGTAGCGCGCGCTGTCGAGCGTCGCCCGTTCCTGGAGGATGCGCTGCGCCGCCCCCTCCACGTCCACTTCCCGCGCCTTGAGCTCGGTCTCGCGCAGCTCCACGTCGGCGACCGCCTGCTCGTAGACTTCACGGGAGACGAGACGGAGGGACCAGAGGTCCGCCTGCCGCTCCAGGTTCTCGCGGCCGATCTCGAGGTTGACGCGGGCCGTCTCCACGGCAACGAGCGCCTGCTGATGGGCCGCGATGGTGGCCTCGAGGGAGGCCTCGCCGCGGTTGACGATCGCCTGGAGGTTCTCCGGGTCGATCTGGAGCAGGAACTGCCCGGCCGTGACCCGTTCGCCCTCGTCCACCGCCAGGCGCGTGACCCGTCCCATCGTGCTGGCGCTCATGTCGACCGAGAGTTGCGGTTGAATGGTGCCGGGCGCGGAGACGATGGCGACGAGATCGCGCCGCTCGATCTCCTCCACGTCGACTTCCGCCGCGTCGGATCGCTCGAACAGCAGATTGACGGCCACGAGCGCGGCGCCGGTCAAGATTACGAGTCCGCCGACGAGGAGCTTTCTGGACATGTTCAGAAACCGAGGTTCGTGCGCAGCACGGCGATGATCAGGATGATGCCGGCGTAGACGCCGAACAGGGTGGTGGCGATCGGAGCGGTGCGGCGCTTCCAGGCGACGGCCAGGCCGATCGACAGGAGCATGATCCACCACACGTTGACGAGATCGAGGGTGCTGAGCAGCTTGTAGGCGAACGCATCCTCGTCGAGCATGGGTGCGAAGGCCGCCAGCGTGGTGGGTGACGTAATCGCCTCGCGCGCGTAGTTGAGCGGGACGGCGAAGAGCTGCTGCACCAGGAACACCAGGCCGGCGTGAGCGACGACGGAGAAGACCTGCCCGAAGCTGGCTCCCCCGCCCAGCAGGCCGTGGCCGACGCCGTGCAGGATGCCGGCCAGGACCACGCAGAAGATCGGCACGCCGACCAGCAGGAAGCCGAACGAGGAGTACGCCGCGAACCGGACGCCGTCCTCCATCTCGGCTCGCACCTCGTCGGTCACCGTGGCCCCGAAGGATTCCATCGAGGAGATCTGCTGGTCGAGCAGGGCCCGTTGCGCGAAGTCGGTGGACAGGAGCAGGCTGCTCAGCACCGCCGCGCCGCCGACGCTCAGCGCCAGGACCCCGATCCAGCGCGGGTCGGCCATCACGCGCTCGAACGTCTCGCGCGGCGACGTGAGGATACCGACGACGCGGGCGCTCAGGCCGAGGCGCTCGACCGGCGGCTCGACGTCCAACCCGTTCGGGCCCTGCATGATCTCTCCATTCTAGCGCCTGCTTCGGGTCATCCGCCGCGGATGCCGCGGCGCCGACCGCGTCGGGGTCTGTGCCCCGCGGGGCGCTTGCCGCCGGCCCGGACGACGTTGAGCCCGCCCGGGGTTGCGCGCCTGCACTCGTTTGATACGTCGCCGCGGGCCGGAAGTTCATCGTTTCGGGAGCCTTGACAGCGCGTGGTCCGTACCATAGGATGCGTCGCTCGCGACGGGACGGTGGAGCAAGATCCGGATTCCCTGTGCTTGGTTTCGTTCCCAGTGAGCTCTTTTTCACGAAGGGCGTCGGCACGCACCGCGAGAAGCTGACGTCGTTCGAGCTGGCGTTGCGGTCGGCCGGCATAGCGGCCTGCAACGTCGTGCGCGTCTCCAGCATCTTCCCGCCCGGCTGCCGCATTCTCCCGCGCGGGGAGGGCATCGAGCGGTTGAAGCCCGGGCAGGTGACCTTCGTGGTCATGTCCGAGGCGGCCACGAAGGAGCCCCACCGCCTCATCGCCGCGACGGTCGGCGTCGCCATCCCCCGCGACCCCAGCCTGTACGGCTATCTCTCCGAGCACCACAGCTTCGGCGAGGACGAGGAGACCGCCGGCGACTACGCCGAGGATCTCGCCGCTGAAATGCTGGCCACCACCCTCGGGCTGAAGTTCGATCCCGAGAAGAGCTGGGACGAGAACAAGGAAGTCTGGCGCCTGTCGAACCAGATCGTCCGGACCCAGCACGTCACGCAGACCGCCGTGGGCGATCGCGACGGCTTGTGGACGACGGTGGTGGCCGCCGCCGTCATGGTCGGCTGATTTCCCGCTGCCGTTCGTCCGGCGCTCCGCCCGGCTTGACACCGGCCGGCGGCGCGCTACAATGGAGTTACCCCCTGCTCACCTTCGAATCCCGGGAAGTAACGGTTTCCCGGTGTCTGTTCGACTAGGCGAACTACTGCTCGAGAAGCGGCGCATCACGTCCGCGCAACTGCAGGAAGCGCGGGCGTACAAGGACGCCAACGGGGGCGATCTGGCCAGCGCCCTGACCCGCCTGGGGCTCGTCCCGGCCGACGAGATCGCCGCGCTGCGCGGTGCGCAGTACGGCGTGCGATCGGTCGATCTCTCCGGGTTCGAAATCGAGCCCGCCGTTCTCGATCTCATACCCGCCGACACGGCGCGCGAGCACGGAATCGTGCCGTTGCGGCGCTCCGGGGCAAACCTGACGGTCGCGATCACGGATCCGCGCAACGTCGCCGTGCTCGACGAGGTCCGGTTCAGGACCGGCTGCGCCGTCGAGCCGCTGCTGGCGTCGGAGGCCGCGGTCGCCGAGGCCATCGCCCGCTACTACGATGCGCCCCCGGACACGTCCGGGGCGGACCGCGGCGAAAGCACGCTCGACGTCGCGGTGCGGGAGCTCGACCGGTTGTCCGGCGGCGCGGACGACCCGCGGGCCGGCGGCGGCGCGCAGGAGATCGATCTGGTCCCGGGTGACGATGCACGCGGGCAGGCGCCGGTGGTGAAGCTGGTCAACGCGATCCTGGCGTCCGCCGTCCAGCGGGGCGCCAGCGACGTGCACGTCGAGCCGTACGAGAAGGAGTTCCGGATCCGGTTCCGCGTCGATGGCGTCCTGCACCCGGTGATGACGCCGCCGATGCGGATGCGCGACGCCGTCACCTCGCGTCTCAAGGTGATGGCGAAGCTCGACATCGCCGAGCGGCGGGTGCCGCAGGACGGGCGGGTCCGGGTCCGGTGCCGGGATGGCGGCTCGACGAAGGCGATCGATTTGCGCGTCTCCTGCCTGCCGACGCTCTTCGGCGAGAAGATCGTCCTGCGGCTGCTCGACAAGTCGCATCTCGTGCTCGACATGACGAAGCTCGGTTTCGAAGAGGCGCCGCTCCGGCGTTTCACGGCTAACATCCGCAGGCCGTGGGGCATGGTGCTGGTGACCGGCCCGACCGGCAGCGGCAAGACCAGCACGCTGTATTCCTCGCTCGCGCAGCTCAACAATCCGGACACCAACATCGTGACCGCCGAGGATCCGGTGGAGTTCAATCTTGACGGCGTCAACCAGGTTCAGATTCGCGAAGCGATCGGCCTCAGCTTCGCGGCCGCCCTCCGCGCCTTCCTCCGGCAGGACCCGAATGTCATCCTCGTCGGCGAGATCCGGGACGTCGAGACGGCGGAGATCGCCGTGAAGGCGGCGCTGACGGGCCACCTGGTGTTGTCGACCCTGCACACCAACGACGCGCCGAGCGCCGTCAGCCGGCTCCTGAACATGGGGGTCGAGCCCTTTCTGATCGCCGGCTCGGTGAATCTGATCTGTGCCCAGCGACTCGTCCGGCGCCTGTGCCGGGGCTGCGCGGCCCCGGCCGCGGCGAGTCCGGCGTCGCTCCGGGAACTTGGGTTCAGCGAGGCGAGGGCCCGCACGGTGGCGCCGAGGGAGGGGCGCGGGTGCGAGGCGTGCAACGGCACCGGCTACCGGGGACGGGTCGGTCTGTACGAGGTGCTGGAAGTGACCGAACCGTTGCGCGAGAGGATTCTTGCGGGGGGAGCCGCTCGCGCGCTGCGGCGGGCGGCAATCGACGAGGGGATGCTCACTCTGCGCGAGAGCGGGCTGTGCAAGATCGCCGAGGGAGTCACCTCGGTCGACGAAGTGGTCCGGGAGACCGTCCGATGACCGCCCCGTCGACCCTGTCGGAGCTGCTCGCCCGCACGGTCGAGCGCGGCGGGTCGGATCTGCACGTGACCGTGGGCACCCCGCCGCAGATCCGGGTGCACGGCGCCCTGGAGCCGCAGTCGGATCTCCAGCCCCTGACGCCTGCGGACGCCAGACGGCTGATCTACGAGGCACTGACCTCGGCGCAACGCCAACGCTTCGAGGAGACGCTCGAGCTCGACGTGTCGTTCGGGATCGAGGGCGTGGCCCGGGTGCGTGCCAACGTCTTCAGCCAGCGGGGCGCGCCGGCGGCGGTCTACCGACTCATTGCGGAGACGATCCCGGAGCTCGACCGGCTCGGGCTGCCTCCCGTCGTGGCGGACCTGGTCGCTCGGCCGCACGGCCTGGTGCTGGTGACCGGCCCGACCGGCAGCGGCAAGAGCACGACGCTCGCGGCGCTCATCGACCGCATCAACGCCGAGCGGCGGGGCCACATCCTGACGATAGAGGACCCCATCGAGTACATCCATTCGCACCGGCGCTCGATCGTCAACCAGCGCGAGGTGCACGGCGACACGGCCGGTTTCGCGCAGGCGTTGCGGGCGGCGCTGCGCGAGGATCCCGACGTCGTGCTCATCGGCGAGATGCGCGACCTGGAAACGACCGAGGCGGCGCTGCGGCTTGCCGAGACCGGTCACCTGACCCTCGCGACCCTGCATACGAGCTCCGCGGTGCACGCCATCGGCCGTGTGATCGACCTTTTTCCCGCGCATCAGCAGCCGCAGGTGCGCACGCAGCTTTCGCTGGTGCTCGAGGGAGTCGTCTGCCAGGCTCTGGTGCCGGTCGCGGGCGGCCCGGGGCGCGTTTGCGCCGTCGAGGTGCTGGTCGCCACGCCGGCGATCCGCAACCTGATCCGCGAGGACAAGGCGCATCTGATCTACGCCGCGATGCAGGCCGGTCAGAGGCAGCGCGGCATGCAGACGATGACGCAGGCGCTCGCGGCGCTCCATCGGCAGGGGCGCATCACGCGGGAGCAGGCGCTCGACCACGCGGCGAATCGCGAGGAGCTCGAGGTCCTGATGGCGCGCCGACGGGATGAGCGGGGCCGGCCGTCGCCGGGAGGGGCGTCCGGATGAGCGCCACCTTCGCCTTCGCCGGCCGTACCCTGGAGGGAGCGCGCGTCAGCGGGGAACGGCGCGCCGCATCCGCTGCGGACGCGGTCGCCGCGCTCCGACGCGAGCGGGTCCTGGTGACGACGATCGGCCCGGCCCGCCGGAGCACTCCCGCGGCGGGGTGGATCCGGCGCCGGAAAGCGGTGTCGGCGCGCAGCCTCGCAGTGTTCACCCGGCAGTTCGCGGTGATGATAGGGGCCGGACTGCCCCTGGTGCAGTGTCTGGAAATGCTCGGCGAACAGGAGGAGGACCGCGAGTTCGCCGCGACGATCCGCGCGGTGCGGGCCGAGGTGGAGGACGGCTCGACGCTGGCCGACGCGCTGCGTGCGCATCCTCGATCGTTCGACCGCCTCTACGTCGGCATGGTCGCGACGGCGGAGGCCGGCGGCGTACTCGATACGATTCTCGACCGTCTGGCGGTGCAGATCGAGAAGCACGTCGCGCTCCGCGGGCAGGTGCGCTCCGCGATGATGTACCCGGTGGCGGTGCTGGCGATCGCCGCGGTGGTCGTGGGAGTGATTCTCTGGAAGGTGATTCCCACCTTCGCGGCGCTGTTCGAGGGGCTGGGCGCCGTGCTGCCGCTGCCGACGCGCCTCGTGATCGCGGCGAGCGATTCGCTGGCGACGTTCGTGCCGCTGCTCGGTTTCGGTGCGGCGGGTGCGGCGCTGGCGTTTCGTCGCTACTATTCGACGGCGGGCGGCCGGCTGGCCGTCGACCGGGTCGTGATGCGGCTGCCGGCGATAGGTGGGATCGTGCGCCGCAACGCGGTCGCCCGATTCTGCCGCACCCTGTCGGCGTTGGTCGGCGCCGGCGTGCCGATTCTCGAAAGTCTGGAGATCACCGCCGGGACGGCCGGCAACGCCGCGGTGGAGGAAGCCGTCCTGGCGACCCGGGCGGCTGTGGAACGCGGCGAGTCGCTCGCGGCGCCCTTGCGCGACACCGAGGTGTTTCCCGCGCTGGTGGCGCAGATGATCAACGTCGGAGAGACCACCGGCGCCCTGGACACGATGCTGGGGAAGGTGGCCGACTTCTACGAGGAGGAGGTCGACCGGGCCGTGGCCGGAATGACGGCGTTGCTGGAACCGGTCACGGTGGCGGTGCTGGGAATCGTCGTCGGGGGCATCGTGGTGGCCATGTACCTGCCCGTGTTCGACCTGATTGGGCGACTGGCGGGATGAGACGTGCAAGACAAGAAGAAGCGGAAGGAGACTGGACGATGAGACGGGTGCTGAAGAAGCAGGAAGGGTTCACGCTGATCGAGCTGCTGATCGTCGTGGCGATTATCGGGATCATCGCCGCCATCGCCGCGCCGGGGCTGTTGCGGGCGCGGATGGCCGGCAACGAGGCGTCGGCGATCGGATCGCTGCGGGCGATCAACAGCGCCCAGGCGACCTACGCGGCGAGCTGCGGCAGCGGCTTCTATGCGCCGACCCTGGTCAGCCTGGCGACCCCGCCGACCGTCGGCGGGGGCGGGGACGGGTTCATCGGCACGGATCTGGGCGCCGATCCGTCGATCAAGAGCAGCTACACGATCACGATGACCGGCGGGACCGCAGCGACCGGTGCGCCGGCGTCGTGCAACGGTGTGGCCGCCGGCGGTGTGGTCGCCACCTATTTCGTGGGGGCCGATCCGAATCCGGGGGGCGGAACGCGCTTTTTCGGGACGAACCAGGGAGCGACCATCTATCAGGCGACGGCCACCCTGCCCGTGACGCAGACCGGCGCCCCGGCCGGCGCCGCGCCCATACAGTAGATCCGTCTTGACGGCGGCGCGAGATGTCATTACAAGGGACGGGACCAGTGCGGCGGGATCGGGAGTTTCGCTCGCGCGGAGCTTCCGCGGCGCGGATTCCTGTCGCATCGCCGGAACGGGACGCGTAACGCGGAAGAGGGTGGAGTGACGATGACCAGACGGACGCGAATGTGGATGACGATACTTGCATGCGCCGGTCTTCTGGCTGCCGCCGCCTCCACCTACGTGCATGTGCGGATGCTCGGCGACCCGACCTACGCCAGCTTCTGTGACATCAACGCCAGCGTGAGCTGCACGCAGGTGTACCAGAGCCGCTACGGCAGCGTGCTCGGCGTGCCGGTGGCTCTGGGCGGCGTCATCTGGTTCGCCGCGGTTCTGCTGCTGACGTATGCCGGGGCGCGGGCGCCCCGCGCAGCGGCGCCGAACGTCGCCGGCTACCTGCTGCTGTGGTCCACCGTCGGCCTCGCGGTCGCGATGTACATGGCCTACGCCTCGTTCTTCGTGCTGGGCACGATCTGCCTGCTGTGCGTCGTCGTCTACGTGGCGGTCGTCGGCATCTTCATCCTGTCCGGCGGGGAGGAGGCGACGCCGGCCCGGCGCCTTCCGGCCGCGGCGCTGAGCGACCTGCGCGCACTCGCGCGGGAGCCGGTCGGGATGGCGCTGCTGGTGGTGTTCCTGGTCGGCTCGGTCGGCTCGGCAGGTTGGTTCACCTTGCCGCAGCCCGCTCCGGCGCCGGCGGTGGCGGCGGAATCGGCGGCGCCGCCCCCGGCGCCGGTGACCGGCGACCTGCGGAGCGAGTTCGAGCGCTACTGGGAGGCGGAGCCGCGCGTGGATCTGGCCCTGCCCGCGTCCGCCGACACCGCGGGCGTCGCGGTGATCGTGGTCAAGTTCAACGATTACCAGTGTCCGGCGTGCGCCAACGCCCATCGCGCCTACGCGCCGATCTTCGCCAAGTACGCGTCTTCGCACCCCGGCCGGGTGCGGCAGGTGACCCTGGACTACCCACTCGATCCCGCGTGCAACGAACAGGCGCCGCGGGGCCAGCACCACGGCGCGTGCGCGGGGGCCGTCGCCGTGCGGCTCGCAGCGGGGTTGGGCGACGACGTGCGGGTGGAGATGGAGGAGTGGCTGTACGCCAACCAACCGGGCCTGGACCGCGAAGCGGTCGTGGAGGCCCTTGCCGACGTGGCGGGCATCGATCGTGCGCGCTACGACGCGGCCTACGACGAGACCGTCCTCGCGGTGCAGGGCGACATCGCGCTTGGCAACGACCTGCCGGTGGAGGCTACCCCCACTTACGTCATCAACGGCGTCGTCATCAAGGGGACGCTCGCCCCGCGGTACTTCGACGCGGCCATCGCCTACGAGCTGGAGCACGCCGGGGGCGAGCGGGGGGACGAGGAGCCTGCGCCGTAGAACGGGACGCGGCGAGTTCTGCGGCGGGCAGCGAATCATGTCGGCGGTTCGGCTCCGCGAGCTCTCGAAGACCTTCCACACGGGGTTCTGGCGAACCCGGGTTCATCGCGCCCTCGACGCGGTGTCGCTGGATGTCCCGCGCGGCGCGGTGCTCGGCTACCTGGGACCGAACGGCGCCGGCAAGACGACGACGCTGAGACTGCTGATGCAACTCGTGCATCCGACGTCCGGCGGCGCCGAAATCCTGGGCCGGCCGGTCGGCGACGTGGGCGTTCGGCGGCGCGTCGGGTTCCTGCCCGAGGCCGTGCGCTTTCACGACACCTGCACGGCCGAGGAGTTTCTGGAGTACGTCGGGGGTTTGTTCGGCTACCCGGCCGCCGAGCGCCGCCGGCGCGCGGCACGCGGGCTCGATCGGGTCGGCATCGGAGCCGAGCGCCGGCGGCGGCTGCGAACGTATTCGAGGGGCATGTTGCAGCGCGTCGGGATCGCACAGGCACTGCTCAACGATCCGGAGGTCGTCTTTCTGGACGAGCCGATGACGGGCCTCGACCCGCTCGGGCGCCGCGAGGTGCGGGATCTGGTCCTCGCGCTGCGGAAAGAGGGGCGGACGGTGTTCTTCAGTTCGCATATCCTGAACGACGCCGAGGCGGTCTGCAGTCATGTCGCCATCCTGCACCGGGGACGATTGGCCGCTGCCGGCCGCGTCGGGGAACTCGATCTGCGCGTTCGGAGCTGGGAGCTGGTCGCGGCCGGGCCCGGTGAGTCCGTGCAGGAAGTATGCGGCGCCCCCGGGCGGCGGGTCACCCGCATCGCGGACGGCCGCTATGCGCTCGAACTGCCCGTCGAGCCCGCTCCGGAATCGCTGGTGGCCGAGCTGGCGCAGCGGGGCGTCCGGATCATCTCGCTCCATCCGCGGCGCGAGACGCTGGAAGACTTCTTTCTCAGGCGGGTGGCGGAAGCAGCGGCAGCGGCGATCGCCGACGACGAGGCCGAATGCGCGTGATCTGCGCGATCGCCCGCCAGGTCCTGCGGGACGCGGTACGCAACAGAGTGGTCCATGCAGCGATGCTGCTCGCTCTCGGACTGGCCGTCGCGGCGCCGATTGCCGGCCGGCTCACCCCGGGGCAGGACGTGAAGGTGGTCAAGGACCTCGGCCTGGCCGCGTGCAACCTCTGCGGTCTCTTCGTCGTCGTATTCCTCGGTATCCGCCTCGTCGCGCGCGAAGTCGAGCAGCGCACCGTGGATACCCTGCTCTCGAAGCCGATTCGGCGCTACGAGTTCGTCCTCGGGCAGTACTGCGGACTCGCGGCGACGCTGGCCCTGGCCCTGACCGTGATGACGGTTGCCCTGTACGTCGTGCTCGGCGCCGCCGCGTGGTGGCGAGGAGTCCCGCCATTCGCCCCGGTCGCGCCCGTACCCGTTGCCGACCCGGCTCTGCTGAAGGCGGTTCTCCTCATCTTCGTGCAGCTTGCGGTCGTCGGGGCCGCGGCCTTCTGTCTCTCGACGTTCTCGAGTCCCGTGCTCGCCGCGGTGTCGACCTGCGGGCTCTATGTCGCCGGGCACTTCGGTGCGGAGCTGCGAAACCTCGACGAGGTCGTCGATTCGCGGCTCGTGACGTCGTTCGCCGCCGGGCTGTCCTATGTCCTGCCGGATCTCGCGGCATTCGACGTCAAGGCCGCGGTCGTCCACGGGCAGCCGGTGACGGCCGGGTACATGGCGCTGACCGCGGCTTCCGGCGCCGCCTACATCCTGGCGTTCCTGGTTCCGGCGCTGGCGATCTTCACGAGGCGCGACCTGCTGTGAGCAGACTGCGCGGAGGCGTTCTCGAGCGTGGCGGCGCGGGTTCGCCCTGGTGGGGTCGTACCGACGCGGCCGTCGTCGCAACCGTACTGCTCGTCATGTTCGGAGCCGCGCTGCAGGTGGCGCGCGACCGCGAGACCGTGGCCGGTCCGGCCCCGCCCGGCGTCCGGTCCGTGCCGCCGGCCGAGCTCGTGCAGCGGGCCGCGTTGTCGTTCGAGGCGGTTCTGGCCGATCTCTACTGGATTCGCGCCGTGCAGCACTACGGGCGGACCAGGCTGTCCGGAGGCGCGGCGCGCGACTACGCTCTGCTGCACCCGCTGCTGGACGTCGCGACCACCCTCGACCCGCGGTTCGACGCGGTGTACCGGTTGGGCGCGGTGTTTCTGGCCGAGCCCCCGCCGGGCGGCGCCGGACGCCCCGATCTGGCCGTCGCGCTGCTGCGGAAGGGACTCGCAAGCGTTCCGGATCGCTGGCAGTACCTGCAGGACATCGGCTTCATTCACTACTGGTGGCTGCGGGACCGCGGTGAGGCCGCGCGGTGGTTTCAACGCGCTGCGGACATGCCGGGAGCGCCCTGGTGGCTCCGGTTCCTGGCCGCGACGGCGATGACCGAGGGAGGCGACCGCGCCGGCGCGCGAGCGTTGTGGCGGCTCGTGCGCGACGCGGCGGGGGATTCCTGGATGCGCGGGGAGGCGGCCCGACGCCTCATGCAGATCGAGGCGCTGGACGCATTGGATGGCTACCAGCGGACCGTCGACCGCTTCCGCGAACGGACGGGGAGGGCGCCCCGGTCGTGGCGGGACCTCGTGGCGGCCGGCGATCTGTCCGCCGTTCCGGTGGATCCCGCCGGAACGGCCTACGAGTTGACGCCGTTCGGCGCCGTCGCGCTGTCCCCCCGGTCGGTGTTGAATCCACTGCCCGCCGGCGGCGCGCTCCCGGTGCGGCCGGCAGGATGACCAATCCGCTCGCCGGGTTGCTCATCGCACTGTGCGGGCTGGCCGTCGGGAGCTTCCTCAACGTGTGCATTCACCGGCTGCCGCGCGGAGCGTCGGTGGTCGCCCCGTCGTCTCGCTGCCCCGCGTGCGGTGTGCCCATTCGCTGGTTCGACAACGTACCCGTGCTCGGGTATCTCGTGCTGCGCGGCCGGTGCCGCGCCTGCCACGCGCCGATCGATCCGCTGTACCCGCTCGTCGAGATCGCGACCGCGGTTCTCTTCCTGGCGCAGCACGAGGCCCTCGGGCTCCAGCCGCTGCTGGCGCCGCGCCTGCTGTTCACGGCGGCCATGATCGTCCTGTTCGTCGTGGACCTGCGGCACCAGGTGCTGCCGAATGTCATCACGCTGCCCGGCATCGTCGGCGGCCTGCTCTGTTCGATCTTCCTGGAGCCGGGCTGGATCGATGCGTTGCTGGGGGCGCTCGGCGGCGGCGGCGCCCTGCTGGCTATCGCACTGGGCTACTTCCTCGTCCGCGGCCGCGAGGGGCTGGGCCTGGGGGACGTCAAGATGCTTGCCATGATCGGCGCGTTTCTGGGGTGGCCGCTGGCGTTCGTGACTCTGGCGTGGGCGTCGCTGCTCGGCGCGACCGTCGGCATCGGCATGCTGCGGTTCAGCGGGTTCGGCTGGCAGCATCCCTTGCCGCTGGGGTCTTTCCTGGCGCTCGCGGCGGTGGCCGCGTCACTGGTCGGCGCGCGGTTCCTCGACTGGTACCTCGGCGCGTCAGGGCGCCTGCTGAACCAGCTCGTCGGCGCCCCGTGAGCCTCCCGCCAAGGGCGTTGGTTGCGGTCCGGGTGCCGGAAACGCCGGGTTCGGCGCGCCGCCGTGCGGCGCGGGCAGATTCTGCGGCGTGCCGTTCCGGTCGGGCGTGCCGTATCCGCCAACTCGGACGCGGTCGCTCCGAATCCGCGGGCGGACGCCGCTGGCAAGCGGTTTGCTTACCTCCGGGCCGTGACCCGATCCGCGGGCTACGCGCTCATTGAGACGCTGGTGGCGGCCGCCATCGTCGTGGCGGTCGCCGCAGGCGTGGCGCACGTCGCCGTGCTGACCGGAGCGGCGGTCCAGGCCAGCGGGGTCCAGGGCCGGGCGCTGTTCCTGGCGGTGCAGAAGATCGAACAGTTGCAGTCGCTCGTCTGGACCTTCGATGCCGACCTGCAGCCGGTCTCGGACGAGCGGACCAGCCTGGCCGTCGATCCTCCGGCGCCGGGCGGCCGGGGCCTGCAGGCGTCCGGCCCGGTCATCGGACCCGCGGCCGACGGTTACGTGGACTATCTGGACCGGGACGGCCGGTGGCTCGCTACGGGTTCGCAGCCGCCGGCGGGCACCGCGTTCGTCCGCCGCTGGTCGGTGACCCCGCTCGCCGCGCCGGGTTCCGATGCGCTGCTGCTGCAGGTCGTGGTAGTGGCCACCGGGTTGCGGGGGCCGTCGGCGACCCTCGATCCGCGGCCCAACGATCCGGGCGTGACGTGGCTGGCCACGGCGCGCGTCCGCCGCTGAGATCGGACCATGTTGATCGAGCTGCTCGTTTCCGTCGGCATCGTTCTGGGGTTGCTGGGGATAGTGTTCGCGCTGGTCGATCCGTCCGGTGGGGTGTTGGCCGTGCAGTCGCTGACGGCCGACGTGCATCAACGCCAGCGGACCACGCTGGGGGAGATTCACCGGCATCTTCTGCTGGCCGGGAGCGGTCCGCTGCCCGGGGCGAACGGCGCGGTCGCGCACCTGCGCCCCGCGGTTGCGCCGGCGCTGCGCGGTGCGGCGGTCGATTCGGCTCCGGGCGTGGATCGCGTTTCCGTGCTGTACGCCGTGCCCGGCGCATCGGGCGCCAGGCTCGCCGCCCCGCTCGCGGGCAGCCCCGCGGGTGTCCGGCTGCTGCCGGTCGCCGGATGCACGTTGCCGTGCGGGCTGACCGAACGGAGCGGCGGCCTGGCGGTCGTCTACGATGCGACCGGCCGTTCGGATCTGTATCGCGTAACCGAACTGGAGGGCGCCGACGCGGTTCTGGAGCGTCTCGCGGGCGGGGGCGGCTTCTATGGCGCCGGTTCGCTGATCGTGCCGGTCCTCGTGCGCGGGTACTACCACGATGCCGATGCGGAGCAGCTTCGCCTGCACAACGGGGCGGGCAGCGATCTGCCGGTCGTCGACGGGGTCGTCGACTTCGCCGTTCGCTATTTCGGCGTCGCGCAACCTACCCTGCCGCCGCCGGCCGGCCTCGCCGCGGTGACGGCGCCCTGTCTGGCGGCCGCCGCTGCGGCCGGAGCCCCCGCGTCCGGTGTCGGGGTGCTGAGTCCCGCCCTCCTCTCCGACGGCGCGTCGTGCGCCGCCGGCGGCACGCCTTTCGACGTCGATCTGTTCCGTATCCGGCGGGTGCGCGTCGAGGTGACGTTGCGCGTGGCGGACGCGGCCCGGCGACTCCCGGCAACCGGATCGCCCTTGACGCCGGTGCGCAATGCTGCTGTCCGCGATGTCGTCGCCGGCGTGGACGTCGCGCCCAGGAGCCTCGCCGGCTGGTAGACGGGGAGGCCATGGTCCGGGACGCGTGCCGCGCCGGCGGAGAACGGGGCATGGCCCTGATCGCGACGTTGATGGCCGCGTTGCTGCTCGTGGCCCTGGCCGGGGTGCTGGCGCCGCTGTCCATGATCGAGACCGCGGTGGGCGTCAACCACCGCCGCGCCGTGCAGGCGCTGTACGCGGCCGAAGCGGCGCTCGAGCTGGCGGTGGCGGAGCTCGGCTCCCTGCCGGATTGGAGCACGGCCCTGAACGGCTCCACGCGGTCGGCGTTCCGGGACGCCACTCTTGCTCCGGTCATGCCGGATGGTGCGCGCATCGACCTGGCCGCGATCTCGGCCGGATTGCGGACGGGTGGCGCCGGGGCGACTTCGGCCGGACGCGGGCTCGACTGGAGGCTGTTCGCGCACGGCCGCCTCGGCGCGTGGACACCCGTGCCCGCAGGCTACGGTCCCTGGCTCGTGGCGGTCTGGATTGCCGACGACGCGGCGGATCCGAACCCCGATGCCGGACTGGACGGCAACGACGCGATCGTCGCGCACGCGGCGGCGTTCGGGCCGCGCGGCGCGCGGCGGGCCGTTCAGGCGACGCTCGTCCGCCAGGCCGTGACACCGCCGCCGCCGGCGCCGATGCTGACGCGCGTGAGACTGGCGTCGTGGAGCGTCGTTCGGTGAAGGAAGCGCGCGACCTTACGGTCGCGTTGGGAGTTTGCTGGCGCGAAACTCCCTGCGCGCAAACTGTCAGGCGCGCGTGCCGATGGCGCGCAACGAGAGGGCGAACTCCTCGTCGGTGACGTCGTCGACGATCCGGGTGGCGCCGATGGCGGTCGGCAGCACTACGTGCAGGCGCCCGGCCCGGACCTTCTTGTCGCGCCGCATCGCCTCGACGAGCGCCTGCGCCGAGAGATCGTTGATGGAAGGCAGCGGTCCGAGACGGGCGACGAGGTCGGCGAGCGCCGACCGCTCCGCTTCCGCGAACACGCCGCGCCGGACACCGAGGTCGGCAACCGCGAGCATGCCGTAGGCGACGGCCTCGCCGTGCCGGAAGCGGCGGTACCGGGTGACCGCCTCGATGGCGTGGCCCGCCGTGTGCCCGAAGTTCAGGATGCGGCGCACGCCGCCCTCGCGTTCGTCCTCCGACACGACCCGCGCCTTGATGCGGCAGGAGTCCGCGATCACCGGGGCCAGCGCCGCCTGATCGCGCCGGACGATGGCGCGCAGGTCGCGCCCCACGCGCTCGAACAGGCCGCGGTCGGCGATCATCCCGTACTTGACCACCTCGTAGAGTCCGGCCCGGAACTCGCGCCGCGGGAGCGTGCCGAGCACCTCCGGATCGGCGAAGACCGCAAGCGGTTGGTGGAACGAGCCGATCAGGTTCTTGCCGAGCGCATGGTTGATGCCGACCTTGCCCCCGATCGAGCTGTCCACTTGCGCGAGCAGCGTGGTCGGGATGTGCACGAGCCCGACGCCGCGCAAATAGGTCGCCGCGGCAAAGCCGACTACATCCCCGATCACGCCGCCGCCTATCGCCACTATGGTGACGCTCCGGTCGGCCGCCATGCGAATCAGCGCGTCGTAGATCCTGGTGACGGTGAGCGCCGTCTTGGAACGCTCGCCGTCGGGCACCAGGAGGTGCTCCGCACCGCCGAGCGCCCGTTCGACGGCCGCGCCGTGCGCCTTCCACACCGTGGGGCTCGAGACGACGACACGCTGCGCGGTCACGCCCGCCTCGGCCAGCAGGACGTCGAGGCGGGCGAGCAGGCCGGCCTCCACGCGCACGGGGTACGCGCGCGAAGCAGTGGCGACCTGGATCACGGTGGGGGACATGCGCGCCGGTACAATAGCACCACCCGCGGCCGGGGCGGGGCGGCGGCGCGCCGCTCGCGCCACTTGGGATCGTGCGAACGAGGACGGAGCAGATGGCGCCCAAACAGCAGGCTTTCGTGACCGAGATCACCCCGCAGTCGGAGGACTTCTCGCGCTGGTACACCGACGTGATCCGCCGCGCCGAGCTGGCCGACTACTCGCCGGTGAAGGGGAGCATGGTGATCCGGCCGTACGGGTACGCCATCTGGGAGCTCATGCAGGCGGAGCTGGACCGGCGGTTCAAGGAAACCGGCCACGTCAACGCCTACTTTCCGTTGTTCATCCCGGAGAGCCTGCTCCGCAAGGAGGCGGCGCACGTGGAAGGCTTCGCGCCGGAAGTCGCCTGGGTCACCCGCGGCGGCGACGAGACCCTCGATGAGCCGCTCGTGGTCCGCCCGACGTCGGAGGCGATCATCGGCACGATGTACTCGAAGTGGGTGCAGTCGTGGCGCGACCTGCCGATCCTCATCAACCAGTGGGCCAACGTGGTGCGCTGGGAGAAGGTCACGCGGTTGTTCCTCCGCACCACCGAGTTTCTCTGGCAGGAGGGACATACCGCCCACGAGACCGAGGAAGAGGCGGAGACGGAGGCGCGGCGCATGCTGGGCGTCTACAAGGAGTTCCTGGAGACGGAGCTCGCCATCCCGGTGCTCGACGGGCGCAAGACCGAGAGCGAGAAGTTCGCCGGGGCCGCCCACACGTACTCGGTCGAGGCGCTGATGGGCGACGGGCGGGCCCTGCAGGCCGGGACTTCCCACCATCTCGGCCAGAACTTCGCGAAGGTGTTCGACATCACGTTCCAGGCCCGCGACAAGTCCGTGCAGTACGTCTGGCAGACGTCCTGGGGCATGACCACGCGTCTGATCGGCGGCGTCATCATGGTCCATGGCGACGACAGCGGCCTGATCCTGCCGCCCCGCATCGCCCCGCACCAGGTCGTCATCGTGCCCATCCCGCGGGGCGACTGGCGCGCCACGGTGCTTCCGCGGGCCCAGGACATCGCGGCGGCCCTGAGACGGGCCGGCGTCCGCGTCATGCTGGACGACCGGGAAGAATACAAGCCGGGCTGGAAGTTCGCCGAGTGGGAGATGCGCGGTGTGCCGTTGCGGCTGGAGATCGGTCCCCGGGATATCGAGCAGCAGCAGGTTCTTCTGGCGCGCCGCGACACCCGCGAGAAGCTCACGGCGCCGATGGATGGACTCGAGGGGCGTGTGAAGGACCTGCTCGACGCCGTGCAGACCGCGCTCTACGACCGCGCGTTGGCGTTTCGCGACAGCCACACCGTTCGGACGGCGTCGAGCGACGATTTCCGGCGCGCCTTCGAGGGACGGCCCGGATTCGTAGTCGCCCCGTGGTGCGGATCCGCCGAGTGCGAGGCGCGGATCAAGGCGGAAACGCAGGCCACCATCCGCAACCTGGCGTTCGACCTGCCCCCGGCGACCGGCGCCTGCGTGTTCTGCGACCAGCCGGGGCTGACCGACGCCTACTTCGCCAAGGCGTACTGAATCGGGCTACTGCATGCGCACGACGAGCGCGGCGCGGCGGTTCAGGCGGCGCGTCTCCTCGCGGCCGTTGTCGTGCGCCGGCCGCTCCTCGCCGTAGCTGATCGTCTGCAGGCGCGCGGCCGATACGCCGCGATCGGTCAGGTACTGCTGCACCGAAGAGGCCCGGCGGTCGCCGAGAGCGAGGTTGTACTCGTTGGTGCCGATGTTGCACGTGTGCCCTTCGATCTGAATCCCGAGATCCGGATCTTCCGCGAGCGCCGCGACGACCTCGTCGAGCACGCGCGCGGCGCCTGGACGCAGGCTGTAGCGGTCGAAGTCGAAGTGGATGTCCTCGAACACGAACTCGCGTCTCGGCGGCGGCGGGGGGGCATCGACGAGCACCGTGGCCGAGTCGGACGCCGAGCCGCCTCTGCCGTCGGTAACCGTCGCCGTGATCGGGACCGGGCCCTCCTGCGCCGGGGCCCGCCAGCGTGTCGTGGCCCGGTCGGTGGCGTCGGTGAAGTTGCCGGCGGGCGCGCTCCAGCGAAAAGCCAGGGGATCGCCGTCCGGGTCCGAGGCGTCCGCCCGCAGGCGGACCTCGTCCCCGAACTCCACCTCGCACGGGTCGCAGGAGACGGTGACGACCGGTGGACGGTTCGCTGACGGCGGCGGTGGCGGCGGCGGCGGTGGCGGCGGCGTGTAGACGCGGACGCCCGGGTGGTAGCTCACCCGCAGGAGGAATCCCAGCCGGTCGGCGACGGGCTTCATCTGACCGACTGCGGGGCGCCCGACGTGGCGCGCGGCCCAGCTCAGACCCGCCCCCGCGGACACGCCTCGGACCTGGAACTGCGCGCCGACGACGACGTCGATGGGGTTCCGTTCGGACGACGAGAGTCCGCTCAGGCTGCCGTCCGCTCCCACGAGGGGCTCGGTGAGCTTCGTTGCGCCGTCCAGGCCTTCCCGGCCGAGCACCTCGCCGAAAACCCGCAACGGTCCGTGAACCGGGACGCCCAGGCCGACTCCCCACCACAGACCGTGCGGCACGTCGATGCCGGACGGGTCGCCGCGCAGCACGACATCGGCGTTCGCACCGAACTCGGCGATGCCCAGGTTCTTGCTCAGGACGAGGCCGACGGCCCCGGCGGGCGCGCCGGCCGTCGTGCCGGCGTCCTCGTCGCCGGTCGCCAGTCGACCCCATCCGCGCACGGCGAACGCGACCGGGGATCGGGTCCGTTCCGTTGCCAGATTCACCTTCGCGCCGACGACGACGTCGCCCATGGCGTTGCCGCTGAAGTACCTCCTGGCGAACGGGAAGTCCGGCAGCACGCCGCCGACGGGCGGGTTGTCCGGTCGGAACAGCGGCCGTACGTCCCGGTCGATGCGCGTCAGGAAGGGGACCGATCCGAAGACCTCGACGCGGTCCCGGACACCGAACGCGAACGTCCCGGCCATCGACTGAATCGCCGTCAGGCCCTGTTGCCGGTTGAACGTGGAGAGGTGGCCGCTGGCGGCGACCCCGCCGTCGCGGACGACCTCGGCGGTCGGGACGAACCACAAGCCGGTATCGCCCAGCAACGTCACGCCGGCCGGCCGCGTGTCGTCGTCCTGCGCGGCTGCCGGACCCGCCCAGATCCCCACGATGGCGGCCAGCGCCAGGAGGCGGCGCCGTCGTTTCTTGTCTGACACCAGTGTCACCCTCGGATTGGAGTAGCTGTACCCAGTGTATCGGCCGTTGCGCGCCGGAAGTGCAGTGGATGCGCGACCCCGGGTTGCGGGCGGCCATGTTCCGGTCGCTACGCAGGTCGCGGCTAGGAGCTTGCGCCGCAGAACGCAGCGGAGCGAAGTGCTGCGGCGCAAGGTCATGGAGTGGGGGGATGGGCCGAAACGCCGAGCGAGCGAGGCGTTTCGGGGCGCTAGTCGGCCGTCCGTTTCTGGAACACCCACGCGATGCCGATGCTCAGGATGTAGAGCGCCAGCATCGGGCCGGCCATCACGGTCATCGTCACCGGATCGGGGGTCGGCGTCAGAATCGCCGCGACGACGAAGCAGAGCAGGAAGGCGTACTTGAAGTTGCGGATGAGGAAGCTCGACGAGGCGACGCCCATCCTGGCCAGAAAGAAGACGATGGTCGGCAGTTGAAAGATGACGCCGCAGGCAAGCACCAGGCGGACGTAGAGCGTGAACGCGGGCTGAATCCGCGGCGTGAACTCGAGGTACTCGGTCGCCGAGCCGAAGCTCCCGAAGAAGCCCCAGGCGACCCGGAAGAGGATGTAGTGACCGAAGAACGCGCCGCCGATGAAGAAGATCGAGGCGAGCGCGACGAACGGAATCGCGAACTTCTTCTCGTGCGCGTACAGACCCGGCGCGATGAAGAGCCACAACTGCGACATGATCACCGGCGTTCCGATGACGAGGCCCGCCAGCGCGGCCATCTTCAGTCGCAGAAAGAACGCCTCGGTGGCGTCGGTATAGATCAGGGTGCCGCCTTCCTCGAGGACATCGGTCAGCGGCTCCATGATGAAGTCGAAGATCGGGTCGATGAACCCGAAGCAGACCATGAAGCCGACAGCGAGCGCCGCGAACGAGAGCATGAGCCGCGTCCGCAGCTCGTCGAGGTGATCGAGGAAGGACATCTTGCCGCCGCCGCCGTCTTCGTCCTCCTCGGCGTCCTCTTCGTCGACGGGAGGACCGCCGGGGCCCGACGGACCGGCTGGAGCCGGCAGGGCCGCCGCCGGTTCCGGGGCCGGCGAGGATGCTGTCGGCGTCGCTGCTCCGCTCGCGGCTTCGGGCGGGGCCGATGCGGCCGGGGGAGCCGCCGCGGGATCTTCCGTCTGCGCCGGCGCTGCGACCGCCTCGGGCGGGGAATCCGCCGTGGATGCGCCTGAGGAATCGGTCTCGGGTGACGCCACCGCCGCGGCGGACGGATCGGCCTCGGGCACTGCCGGAACCGGAGGTTGTGCCATCTCGTTCGTCAAGCGTCAGGCGCCTGCGCCGGGCTCGGTAGGATGGGGCTCCGGTGTCGGCGTCGCGCCGGTCGCCGGCTCGGGCGAGGCTGCCGCCACGGAGGATCCGGATGGATCGGGTTCGGGCGCGTCCTGCGCCGCATCGGGGGGCGGCGCGGAGGCCGGAGCGGACTTGGCGGGCGCGGCCTTCGGCGTGCGGCGTTCCTCGATCCGGATTTCCTCGTCGAGCGTGTTGCGGAGCTCGTTCGACGCGCGCTTGAACTCGCCGAGGCTCTTGCCGAGGGACCGCCCGAGCTCCGGCAGCTTGCGTGGACCGAACACGATCAAGGCGATGACCAGGATGATGACCATTTCCCAGACGCCGATTGGACCGAACATGGCAATGCTCCTGGCAGTGATCTTCCGTAACCCGTTCTGAGCATTATAGAAACGGCGGCACCGGACGGTCAAGCGCCACGGCCTCGCGCGGATCGCTCGAAGTTGTTGCTGCACAGTAGCTTATCTGATAGCATCGGGCACATGCGAGCAGTGACATCTCTAGCGACCGGAGTCGGCGCCGTCGTCATGTCGGCCATCGTGGGCGGGTTGTTCGGCGGCCAGGTGCTTGCGCGCCAGGATTCGATGACCCGGCAATACGACGCGTTCGCGTCGGCGGTCGCCGCGATCGAGGACAACTACGTCGACGACGTGGATGTCGAGCAGCTCGTGTCGCGGGCAATCGGGGGCATGCTGCAGACCCTCGACCCGCATTCGAACTTCATGGACGCCCGGCAGTACGCCCGCCTGCGGGAACGCCAGGAGGGCCGCTACTACGGACTCGGGATCCAGATCAGCGTCATCGACGGCGGCATCACGGTCAACAGCATTTTCGAGGGGTCGCCCGCCTACCGGCGCGGGATCCGGCGCGGCGACGTCATCGCGCGAATCGAGGGCGAGAACGCCATCGGGATGAGCAGCGACGAGGCGGTGCGCCTGCTGCGCGGCCCGCGCGGCAGCGCGGTGGGCATCTCCGTGCGCCGCGACGGCTACGAGGAGTTGATCGACCTGCGCGTCGAGCGGGACGAGATCAGCATCGCCACCGTCGAGGCCGCGTTCCTGGTCGACGGGTCGACGGGCTACGTGCGCCTGCGCGACTTCTCGGAGACGAGCAACGACGAGTTGTCGCGGGCGTTGGCATCGCTGCGCGATGCGGGTGCCGCGCGGCTCCTGCTCGATTTGCGGGGCAACCCCGGCGGGCCGCTCGATCAGGCCATCAAGGTCTCGAATCAGTTCCTGTCGCGCGGCGACATGATCGTCTACACGCGGGGCCGCGTCGCCAACTCCGACCAGGACTACCATGCCCGCGACGCCGGAGACTACACGAACCAGCCGCTCATCGTGATGGTGAACCGCAACAGCGCCAGTGCGTCGGAGATCGTCGCGGGCGCGATTCAGGATCACGATCGCGGGTTGGTCGTCGGCGAGACCACGTTCGGCAAGGCGCTCGTCCAGTCCATCTATCGCGTGAGCCACGGCGCGGGGCTCGCGTTGACCACGGCCCGCTACTTCACGCCGAGCGGAAGGATGATCCAGCGGCCGTGGGATACCGCGTTCGACGAGTATCTGACCTATTCCCTCCGCGAGCCGGAGAGCCCGGTGCGCGCCCCCGCCGACCGCAAGTTCACCAACGCCGGCCGCGAGGTCTACAGCGGGGGCGGCGTCGAGCCGGACCACTTCTTCACGGGGCCGATAGAAGGTTTCGATCCGTCGCGCTTCGGGCGACTGCTGGCGGCCAGGCGGGAGTTCATCTCCTTCGCGCAACGATTCATCGCGGCGGGCGATACCCGGGTGACCGTCGAGGGGCGTGATCGGGAGATCGTCGACCGGGGGTTCGTCGTCGACGACGCGATGCTGGACCGGTTCAAGGCGCATGTCCAGGCGCGGGGGCTGACCGTCGACGAGGACGATTTCGCGGACGACGTGGACTTCATCCGCGCGATGATTCACTACGAGATCGACAAGGATCTGTTCGGCGAGATCGAAGCACGGCGAAACCTCTTCGGGCGTGACCCGCAGGCACAGCATGCATTGACGCTGTTCGACGAGGCGGTTGCGCTGCTGCGGCTGTCCTCGGCGCCGCGCGCCGTCGCCTCCAGATAGCCGCAGCCTGGGGCCGCGTCGGGACTTGCAGTCCCGTGCGACCGGTTGCTAGACTGTTGCGCAACGATTCAGGCGGCCGGTCGGCAGGCAGCCGACAAGTACGTTCCTGACCCGGCGTTGAGCGTTCCCAGCCGCTCGACAGGTGATGGTGGAGAGACCAATGAACCTGTTCGCGCGGCTGTTTTCGCGTACCCCTCCCCGCGAGATTCGGCGGTCCTGATGCGACTCCATCAGCTCGAAATCGCCGGATTCAAGAGCTTCGCGGAACGGGCCGCCCTGGCGTTCGACGATGGCGTGACCGCGATCGTCGGGCCCAACGGTTGCGGCAAGAGCAACGTCATAGACGCCATTACGTGGGTGTTGGGTGAGCAGAGCGCACGCAGCCTGCGGGGCGAGCGGATGGAGGACATCATCTTCAGCGGCAGTGACGCCCGGCGTCCGACCGCGGCTGCGGAGGTTCGCATTCAACTCTCCGAGGTGACGGCCGCCCTGGCGAACGGCGCCAACGGGCTGCCCGTCGCCGGCGCCCCGCTTCGGGCCTTGAACGGCAACGGCGCCGGGCGCGGCGGCAGGGGGCATGGCAACGGCAGGGCGCATCCGATGGGCGCGGGGCCGCCTCCGCCCGTGGCGGCCAGGCCGTCGCCGGCCGAGCGGGACCCGGCGCGCCTGCACGATGAGGACGACGATCCGGCCGAGCCTGCCATCAGCCGCGACGTCGAGGTGGCCCGGCGGCTGTACAGGTCGGGGGAGAGCGAGTATCTCATCGACGGGCGGGTCTGCCGGCTCCGCGACATTCAGGATCTCCTGATGGACTCGGGACTCGGCGTGAAGGCCTATGCGGTCATAGAGCAGGGGCGGATCGGACAGATCCTGGGCGCACGGCCCGCCGAGCGCCGGCAACTGCTCGAGGAGGCGGCGGGTGTCACCAAGTACAGGGCCCGGCGCCGTACGGCGGAGCTGAAGCTCGAGGCCGCGCAGCAGAACCTGACGCGCGTCGACGACATCGTCTTCGAGGTGGAGAAACAGCGCGGCGCACTCAAGCGACAGGCTGCCAAGGCACGCCGGTATCGCCGGCTGCGCGAAGAGCTGCGGCGGTGGCAGAGCGTGCACTTCGCGCGCCGGAGCCGCTTGCTCGAGAACGCCATCGAGACCGCCACCGAGCGGCTGGGCGAGGCGCGAGAAGCAGAACGGGGAGCGGCAGCCGCACTGGCGGCGCTGGAGAGCGGCCGGGAGCGCCTGCGCCTGGAGCTGGCCGAGACCGACGGCGCGGCGACGGCGCTTCGCGAGACGGCGCATGCTCGCGAAATCGAGGTCGAGCGGCATCAACAGCGGATCGAGTTCGGCAAGCGCCGCGCCGGGGAGCTTGCGAAGGCCGTCGAGCAGGGGGCCGCTACGCTGGGATCCCTCGAGGCGCGCTGCGGCCCTCTCGGAGAAGAGCTGGAGGCGCAGCGGACGGCGCACGGGCGATGCGTCGTCGATCGCGACACGACGCTCGAGCGGCTGCAGGACGCCGAACGGGCACTGGCGGAGGGTCAGCGGGCGATCGAGGGGCGGGAGGGAGACGTCGAAGCCGCTCGCAGCGAGATGTTCGCGGCAGTGAACGCGGCGACTGCGTTGCAGAACGTCATCGACAACGCCGCCTCGGTCCACCGTCGAATCGCCGAATCCCTGTCGAAGACCGATGCGGAAGCGGCCGATCTCGAGGCGGAGTCCGACCGTATCGGCGGGGCGCGGGCGACGGCGGAGGCGGCTCGCGGCCAGGGGCGTGAGAGGTTGGCGGCCGTGCATGCCGCGCGGGCCGAGCGGAAGGCGGAGCTCGCATCCGCCCGCGTTGCGATCGAGTCCCGTGCGAGCGATCTGCGGGCTCGCGAGCAGCAGGTGGCGGTGGCGCGCGCGCGCGTCGAGTCGCTCGAGGAGATCGAGGCCGGGCGCACCGCGTACGGCGAAGCCGCGCGAGAGATCCTCGCCGCCGGCAGCGAGGTCGCCCATCATGGATCGGTGGCCGACCATCTCGAGGTCGAGCGGGCGGACGAGACGGCGGTCGAGTCCTGTCTGGCGGACGTTCTGCAGGACGTGGTCGTGCCGTCGCGCAGGGACGCGCTCGCCGGTGCGGCGCTTGCCGCCGCGCGCGACATGGGGCGTTGCGGCTTCCTCGTCACCGACGACGCGCAGGCGGCCAGCGCCGCCGACCCTCCGCATCCCGCGCTCCGGGGACTGACGGACGTCGTGCGCGTGAACGGCGCCGGCGAGGCTGCGGTGCGGCGGTTGCTGCAGCAGCGGTGGGTCGCGCCGTCCATCGAAGTGGCGGCGGCCGCGGCAGGCGCGACGGAGGACCCGATCGCGACGCCGGAGGGCGTCGTCCTGCGGGGAGCGGGCCGCCTCGCCGGTGGCGGCCGCCGGGGCGCTTCGGGACTGCTCGGTCCGAAGCGGGAGATCAAGGAGTTGCGCGAACGGATCGGCCGCGAGGCTGAGGCGGTCGAGCGGCTCGGCGGCGAGATCGAGGCGCACGAGGCCGGCGCGGTGCGGATCGAACACGCCCTCGGCGCGCTGCAGGACGACGCGCACACGCTGGAGAAGCAGCTCGTCGGCCTCGACATGCAATTGACGCGGCTCGACGACGAGCGGACGCGGGTTGCGGACAGGCAACGCGTGGTCGAGATCGAACGCGGGCAGTTGACGGAGGAACGAGGCGCTCTCGAGGCGCGGGAGGCGGAGGCGCGCGAGGCGATAGAACGGCTGGAGGCGGACCAGAGATCGGCCGACGAGTGTTTCATGGAGGCCGAGCGCCGCCTGCACCACGCCCGGGAGGCGGTCGAGTCCCTGGGGCAGGACGCCGCCAACTGCAGAGCGCGGCATGCGACCATGTCCGAGCGCGCCGCGGCGCTTGCATCGGACGTGCGGCGGCTCGATGACCAGGCCAACGAGCTGCGCGAGAGGATCGCGCGGTGCAAAGCCGACAACGAGCGCGCCGGCGCCGACAGAGGCGGCATTCTGGAGGAGGTGGCCCGCTGCGAACGGAAGCTCGACACCGACGTCGAGCAGTTCGATGCGCTCCGGCGGGAGATCGTGCAGGTCGACGAGCAGGTTGCGGCGTTGCGGCAGCGGATCGCGGCCCACGACGAGCAGGTCCGGGTTGGCCGGCAGACGCTCGAGGGCGCCCGCGCCGAGGTTGGCCGGCAGGAGGTGTCTCTGGCCACGGCCGACGCCGATCTGGCGCACCTGACCGAGTCGTGCGCGGCGTCGTTGCAGGCCAGTCTGCAGGACGTCCGGCGGGAGGTGGACGCACTCGAAGCGGATGGCCCGCTCGAGCCCGACCGTGCGCTCCTCGGCGCGCGGGCGCCTGCGGCCGATGCATCCGATGATGACCCGCCCGTCGCGACGGTGGCCGGGGCGCAAGCGCGTTTCGCCGATGACGATGCCGTCGGTGCGGACGACGCGAGCGGAGCGGACGGCGGCGGAGGGCCGGCCGAGGCACGACCGGTCGACGCGGATAGGATGGTCGACCTCCTGCGCGCGAAGGTCGAACGGCTCGGCGCAGTCAACATGATGGCCATCGACCAGTTCGACGAGCTGGAGGAGCGGCACGCGTTCCTTACCGCCCAGCGGAAGGATCTGCTCGATTCGATTGCGACGACGGGAGATGCCATCAAGCGGATCGATGCAACGACCCGCACGCGTTTTCGGGAGGCGTTCACGGCCGTCAACGCACATTTTCAGTTGACGTTCGAGACGCTGTTCGGGGGTGGGCGCGCCGAGCTGGTGTTGCTCGACGAATCGGACGTGCTGGAGAGCGGCATCGACATTGCCGCGCAGCCGCCGGGGAAGCGGCTCCAGAGCATTCAACTGCTCTCCGGCGGCGAGAAGGCGCTGACGGCGATGGCGTTGATGTTCGCCATCTTCAAGTATCGGCCGAGCCCCTTCTGTCTTCTGGACGAGATCGACGCGCCGCTGGACGACGCCAACATCGGGCGTTTCGTGGACATGCTGCGAGGACTTCAGGATCGGACGCAGTTCGTCCTGGTCACGCACAACCGCAAGACGATGGAGATCGCGGACCGCCTCTACGGCATCACGATGGAGGAGCCGGGCGTGTCGAAGCTGATCTCCGTCAACATGGCGCAGTAGTCGGGTGAACGAAGGCAAGGCGGCTCGCTTCCACCGGCTGAGGCGCCGGAGCCGGCGCCTCGCGTTCGTCGCGAGGGCCGGTGTCCTACTCGCCGCGGTCGGTTGGGGATACCCGGCGGACTTCGTCTCCGCCGCCCTGTCGGTGGCCGTGCTGCCCGACGCGGTTCGGGTTGTGCTGGGGGCCGGTCTGTTCACGGCCGCGCTCTTTCTGGCCAGCGAGTTGCTGGCGCTGCCCTTCGTGTTCCACGCGGACTTTCTGCTGGAACGGCGGTTCGGCCTCTCGCGGCAATCGTTCGGCGGTTGGCTGCTCGGGCAGGGGCAGGTGACCGCGATGCGGATGGCCGGGTGGGCCGCCGGTGCGGTTGCCGTCTATGCGGCCATCGGGATCTCGCCGGACATGTGGTGGCGGCTGGCGGGAGCGGGCTGGCTGGTGGCGGGAGCGGCGCAGGCGAGCCTCGCCTCGGCCATGCTGGCGCGGCGCACGCGGCCGCTGGAGCGACCAGCGCTACGGGCTCGACTCGAGGCGCTGACGCGGCGGGTCGGAGCGCCGAGCATCGCCATTCACGAATGGCGCGTCGGGCCGACGAGCGATGCGGCGAACGCGGCGGTCGTCGGTATCGGTCCCTCCCGGCGCATCCTGGTCTCGGACACGTTGCTCGATGACTATAGCGATGAGGAGATCGAGGTGATCATCGCGCACGAGATCGGCCACCACGTGCACTGGGACATGTGGCAGGCAATCTTCAGCGCCGCCGCGGTGGCGCTGGCGGCGTTCTGGACCGCCGATACGGTGCTGAGCGCGGCACCGCTGTCACTGCTCGGCGTCGAGGGCCTGTGGGACGTCGGCAGCGTGCCGCTGCTGGCGCTCGTGTACGGGGCGGTCTCGATCGCCGCGGCCCCGATGGTCAACCTGCTGTCGCGCTGGCAAGAGCGCAGAGCCGACCGCTACGCGTTGCGCGTGACGGGCAATCTCGAGGCGTTCGTATCCGGACTCCGCCGGGTGAGCGCGCAGTATCTCGCAGAGGAACGCCCCCCGCGGCTCGTCGAGTGGTTCTTCCATTCCCACCCCTCGCTGGCCGCCCGGATGGCGGGAGCCCGCGCCGCCGCTTCGAAGAGCTAGGAGTCTGTGCCGCCAGGGTCTACCGTCGCGCGGGCTCGCGGTTCCCGCCGCGCTGGCGCGGGGGGCGAGACGATCCGCCGCCCGGTGCGCCGCCGCGGCGGTCCGGGCGGCGCGGCTGGCCGTCGCCCTTGTCGCCGTTGTCGGACGACCCGCCCGGCAGCAGGGCCTTGCGACTCAACCGGACCTTGCCGGAGGGGTCGACGTTGATGACCTTCACCAGCACCTGGTCGCCTTCGGTCAGCTCGTTGCGCACCTCGTTCACGCGGTAGTGTGCGATCTCGGAGACGTGCAGGAGTCCGTCGATGCCGGGCAGAATCTCCACGAACGCCCCGAAGTCGGTGATGCGCTGCACCTTGCCGAGGTAGGTCTTGTTCAGCTCGGGGCTCGCAGTCAGCTCCTCGATGATGGCGATGGCCTTCTGCGCCGACTCTTCGTCCGTCGACGCCACATTGACCCGGCCATCGTCCTCGACGTCGATCTTGACGCCGGTGCGGTCGATGATGCTGCGGATGGTCTTTCCGCCGGGTCCGATCACGTCGCGAATCTTGTCGACCGGAATCTGAATCGTCACGATGCGCGGGGCGTGCGTGGAGATGGATTCGCGCGGCGTCGAGATCGTGACACCCATCTTCTCCAGAATGTGGAGTCTGCCGGCCCGCGCCTGGTCGAGTGCTTCGCGCATGATCTCCGTCGTAATCCCGGAGACCTTGATGTCCATCTGCAGCGCGGTGATCCCCTCGCTGGTACCGGCGACCTTGAAGTCCATGTCGCCGTAGTGATCCTCGGCGCCCGCGATGTCGGAGAGTATGGCGTGCCGGCCGCTCGCCTCGTCGAGGATCAGTCCCATCGCGATTCCGGCCACGGGACGCTTCATGGGCACGCCTGCGTCCATCAGCGCGAGGGCGCCGCCGCAGACGCTGGCCATGGACGACGAGCCGTTGGATTCGAGGATGTCCGAGACGACGCGCAGCGTGTAAGGGAACTCCTCCTCGCTCGGAATCATCGGCGCCAGGCTGCGCTCCGCGAGGTGGCCGTGTCCGATCTCCCGCCGCCCCGGCCCGCGCAGGAACTTCACCTCGCCGACCGAGAAGGGCGGAAAGTTGTAGTGCAGCATGAAGCGCTTGTAGGTCTCCCCGTCGACCAGCTCGATCTTCTGCTGGTCGTCGGCCGTGCCGAGCGTAGCGGAGACGAGCGCCTGGGTCTCGCCGCGCGTGAACACCGCAGACCCGTGGGCGCGGGGCAGCACGCCGATGTCCGAGGAGATGTCGCGGACCTGATCGAACGCCCGACCGTCGAGACGGCGGCCCGCATCGAGAACCTCGTCGCGCAGGACCTTCTCTTTCAAGTCCTTGAACACCACCTTGGCGTCCGCGCGGCGATCCGGATCGTCGTCGGGAATGGACGCGAGCAGGTCGTCGAGCGCCCGATCGACCTGGGCGTAGCTCTCGAGCTTGTCCTTGACGCGCATCGCGTCGGCGAGCGGGGCGAGCGCCTGCGCCTCGATTTCCTGGCGGACGGCCGCATCCACGTCCTTGGCGGCGACGTCCGTCTTCGGCTTTCCGACGGCCGCGGCCATCGTCTCGATCGCGTCGATGATGTCTCGAATGGCCGCGTGGCCCGCCTCGAGCGCGCCGAGCATGACGTCCTCGCGCACCTCCCGGGCTCCCGCTTCGACCATTACGATCGCGGCGCGGCTGCCGGCGACGATGAGATCGAGGTCGCTCTGCTTGCGTTCCGGATACGTCGGGTTGATCACGAACGCCCCGTCGAGCAGGCCGACACGGACCGCGGCGATGGGGTGTGCGACGGGAATGGACGATATGGCGAGGGCGGCCGACGCGCCGGTCAGGGCGAGCACGTCGGAATCGTTCTCGGGATCGGCGGACAGGAGCAGCGCGATTATCTGTGTCTCCCGCGTCCATCCGTCGGGAAACAACGGCCGGAAGGGCCGGTCGATGAGCCGGCTCGTCAGAACCTCCTTCTCGGTCGGTTTGCCTTCCCGCTTGAAGAAACCGCCGGGGATCCGGCCCGAGGCGTAGGCGTACTCCCGGTAGTCGACCGTGAGCGGCAGGAAGTCGATGCCCTCGCGCGCGGTCGCAGCGGCGCAGGCCGTGACGATGACGAAGGTGTCGCCGTAGCGCACGGTGACGGCGCCGTCCGCCTGTTTGGCCAGCTTGCCGGTCTCGATCGTGAGGGTGGATCGGCCGACTTCAACCTGGGCCGTGTGCATGGGGATGGGCTCCAGTTCTCGGGACGACTCATGGTCCCGGCGCGTTGCGCGGAGAGGCGGGCAGCGGTCTCGTCGGGACCGGTCGTTGTCTCGCGCCTACTTGCGGATGCCGAGCCGCTTGATCAGGTCCGCGTATCGCTCGGTATCCTTGCCTTTGAGGTAGTCGAGGAGGCGACGACGCCGACCGACGAGTTGCAGCAGGCCACGACGTGAGTGGTGATCCTTGGCGTGGGTCTTGAAGTGCTCCGTCAGGTAGGTGATGCGTTCGCTGAGAATCGCGATCTGTACCTGCGGGGAGCCGGTATCGCTGTCGTGCAGCCGATACGAGCCAATCAGTTCAGACTTCCGCTCCTTGGCCAGCGCCACGTGCAACTACCTCTCTACTCTTGCTTTACTCGCCACTACGTTCAACACGCGATCCTACACTAGAACGATTGTCGGGTGCAAAAGCCGGGCCGCGCCCACTTTCGCGATAGCGATCAACATACCCTCACCGTCGTAGAGCTTCGCCGTCGCCGCTGCGGAGGAGACCGCGCGTGAGGCCCAGTCCGCGCTCGACGAGACGACGTCGGCAGCGGTCAGATCGTTGCCGTGCCG
The DNA here is from genome assembly GCA_009861545.1 of Acidobacteriota bacterium. Lineage (NCBI taxonomy): Bacteria > Pseudomonadati > Acidobacteriota > Acidobacteriota bacterium. The sequence continues at coordinate 51,770 of VXME01000151.1, forward strand.
CGCCCGCCGTGCGCCGTGCTCGGTCAGCACCAGTCGCGGGAGCTCCGGCAGCAGCTCCGCGAGCGGCACCATCCGGTCCGCGACGGCGGGACCGCGGGACTCGATCTCTTCGATCGAGACCGCGCCGCGCAGATCGAACGCCCCGTTGCGGTGCCGCCGCAGCGTTTCCAGGCAGCCTCCGCAACCGAGCGCCGCGCCGAGGTCGTGGGCGAACGCGCGCATGTAGAAGCCCGGGTCGCACGTGACGCGGCACCGTACCCGCGTGCCGTCGACCCGCAGCACCGCAGCGGCGTGCACGGTCACCTCGACCGGATCGGGCGCGACCGGCTGGTTCCTCCGGGCAAGCTTGTAGGCCCGAACGCCGCGGATCTTCTTGGCCGAGAACGGCGGGGGGCGCTGCGGCCGGGTGCCCACGAAAGCCGCCATCGCCCGTTCGATGGCCGCCGGGTCCGGGGCGTTCACGAGGCCGGTTCCCATCCTGTCCCGCGCGTCCGCGGTGATCGTGCCGGTGGCGTCGTAGGTGTCGGTAGAGACGCCGAGCAGGATGCATCCCTCATAGGTCTTGCGTCCCGCCGAGAGGAGAGAGGCAAGGCGCGTCGCCCTTCCTACGACGAGTGGCAGCACGCCGGTGGCCAGCGGGTCCAGCGTGCCTATGTGACCGACCCGTTTGACCCCGAGCGACCGGCGGGCGTGCGCCACGACGTCGTGCGACGTCAGGCCGGAGGGCTTGTCGACGACCAGAACCCCATCCATCTCAGGACCCGGGTGCGGCCGCCACGTGCGTTCCGGATTCCGTGACGGCCGCCGCGGTGCGCGCCAGCAGCCGTGACTCGACGTCCGGCCCGGGCACGTCCAGGGTGCAGCCGGCGGCATTGCGATGACCGCCGCCGCCGAATGCCGCGGCGACCGCACGGACGTCGACGAGTCCCTTCGATCGCAGGCTGACCCGAGCAACTCCGTCGAGCGCCCGGAACATGATCACGGCTTCGACGTCCCGGGCCGCCAGCGGCAGGTTGATGACGCCCTCCATGTCGTCGGGCGGGCAGCCGGTCTCGCGGAGCAACGCCTCGTCGATGCGCAGGACGGCGATGCGGCCGTCCGCCTCGAGGCGCATCTCGTTCAGCAACCGGCCCGTCAGGCGCAGCTTGCCGAGCGAGCTGTTCTGGTAGATCGCGGCCGCCAGGGCCGCGGCGTCGACGCCGCAGGCGGCCGCGTTCCGGCAGGTCTCGAACGTGCGGGCGGTGATGTTCGCATGCCGGAACGAGCCGGTGTCCGTCAGGATGCCGGCGTACAGCGCGGCCCCGATGTCCGGCGTCAACGCGACGCCCAACGCGGCGATCAGGTCATGCACCATTTCCGCGCAAGCCGCGGCGGTCGGGTCGAACCAGTTGAGCGCGCCGTACATCGCGTTACCGGCGTGGTGATCGATGTTGACGACGGGCTGGCGGTCGAGTCCGACGACCTCCGTGCGCTCCAGGGTTCCGCACTCGAGCACGACCGCGGCGTCGAAGCGTCCGTTCACGGCCGCGGCCACCTCGATCCCGTCCGCACCCGGGAGCGTTCTCAGGTAGGCGGGCGGCGCGTCATGGTTGACGATCCGGGCCGTCTTGCCGAGTGCCCGCAGCGCATGGGCCAGCGCCAACTGCGAGCCGATGGAATCGCCGTCCGGCCGGACGTGCGAGGCGAGCACGAAACGCTCGCCGTCGAGTAGCGCGGCGGTGATGCGTGCAAGCGGGTCAGACGTCATCTCTGTCTTCCGAATCGATGGCCGGGTCGTCGTCCGCGCTCCCGCCGGTCTCCCGGCGCTCCCGCTCGATGTCGTCGAAGATGCGTGCGATGCGGTCCTGCCGCTCGGTGGAATCGTCGTACAGGAATCTGATCTCCGGCACCTGCCGAAGCTGCAGCCGTTGTCCGATTTCGCGGCGCAGGTATGCACGCGCCCGGCGCAGGCCGCGGGCCGCGGTCCGCCGGTCGCTGCCGCCGAGCAGCGTGTAGTAGACGCGGGCGAGCTGGAGGTCCGCTGTCATTCGGACGTCGGTGACGGTTACGCCGAGCACACCGGGATCGCGAACGTTGCGTGCCAGCAGCGTCGAGATCTCCGTTCGGACGCGTTCGGCTACGCGCCGGGTGCGTGTTCCCTGGGTCATGTGGTGTCCGGCGGTGTGCGTCAACTCAGCCACTGCAGGTCGGTCGCCAGAACGAGGCCGGGATCGCGCCGTTCGATCTCTGCGAGGACGCCCTCGAGGACGCGATCCACGTGGTCCCGGTGGGACGCCACCGCCGCGACGCCGAGGCGGGCTCGCTGGTGGACATCCAGGTGGTCGATCTCCGCCACCGAGACGTTGAGCTTCCGGACCCGGTCCTTGACGCTCGCGAGGATGCGGCGCTTGTCCTTCAGCGAGCGCGCACCGGGAAAGTGGAGATCGACTGTCAGCAACCCGACGGCAGGCATCGGTCCGGCGGCGACCGGCGGAGTCGCCCCTCGTCAGACGGTGGCGACGACCTTCTCCACGGTGAACGACTCGACCACGTCGCCGATCTTCAGGTCGGCGAACCGCTCGAAAGCCAGACCGCACTCCATTCCGCCCCGCACCTCGTTGACGTCGTCCTTGAAGCGCCGCAGGGATCCGATGCGTCCCTCGTGGACCACCACGCCGTCCCTCACGATCCGGGCCTGGGCGTCGCCGGCGCGCGTGATGATCCCCTCGGTGACCATGCAGCCTGCCGCGGTGCCGAACTTCGGAATCTTGAACGTCTGCCGAATCTCGGCGGCGCCCAGCTTGACCTCCTTCGTGGTCGGATCGAGCAGTCCGGCCAAGGCCTTCTTGAGCTCGTCGGTCACGTCGTAGATCACCGAATGGAGGCGGATGTCGACGCCCTCGCGTTCGGCGACGCCGGTGGCGTTGCGATCGGGGCGCACGTTGAATCCGACGATGATCGCGTTCGAGGTCGAGGCGAGCAGCACGTCCCATTCGCTGATGGCGCCGACGCCGGTATGGATGATGCGCGTCTTGACGCGCTCGTCGCCCAGCTTGCCGAGCGAGTCGGCCAGCACTTCGGCGGAGCCCTGCACGTCCGCCTTGATGATGATCGGCAGCTCCTTGGCCTCGCCCTCCGTCAACTGCTGCTGGAGAGACTCGAGCGTCAGCCGCTGGCCGCGGCCGCCGAGCGCCTTCTCCTTGGCCTGGTTCTGCCGCAGCACGGCGATCTGGCGCGCCTTGGCGGCGTCCGTCACGGCCTGGAAGGCATCGCCGGGCTGCGGCAGCCCGGTCAGGCCGAGCACCTCCACCGGGCTGGACGGACCCACTTCGTCGGTCTTCTGCAACCGGTCGTCCAGCAGCGCGCGCACGCGCCCGACCACGACGCCGGCTATGAAGTTGTCGCCGACGCGCAGCGTGCCGTCCTGCACCAGGATCGTGGCGACCGGACCGCGTCCGCGGTCCACCTTGGCCTCGAGAACGGTGCCGGTCGCGGCCCGTTTCGGGTTCGCTTTCTGCTCCTCGAGCTCGGTCACCAGGAGGATCATCTCCAGGAGCCCGTCGAGGTTGTCCCGCTTCTTCGCGGAGAGCGGCACGGTCACCGTCGACCCGCCCCAGTCCTCGGGGGTGAGCCCGCGCTCGGCCAACTCCTTCTTGACGCGATCCAGGTTGGCGTCGGCCTTGTCGATCTTGTTGATGGCGACGATGATCGGGACCTTGGCCGCCTGTGCGTGGTCGATCGCTTCCTGCGTCTGCGGCATCACGCCGTCGTCGGCGGCCACGACCAGGATGACGATGTCGGTCACCTGCGCGCCGCGCGCGCGCATCAAGGTGAACGCCTCGTGGCCCGGCGTGTCGAGGAAGACGATCCGGCGGCCGGTCACCTCCACTGCGTACGCGCCGATGTGCTGCGTGATGCCGCCGGCCTCGCCCTCGGCGACCTTCGTCTCGCGGATGGCGTCGAGCAGGGTCGTTTTTCCGTGGTCGACGTGGCCCATGACCGTGACGACCGGGGCACGGACGATCAGATCGTCGGGCCTGGTCTCCTCGGCCTCGATGACCACCATCTCTTCCTCGAACGTGCGCATCTTCACGTCCGCCCCGAACTCCCGGGCGATGGTCGTCGCCGTCTCGGAGTCGAGCGTGGTGTTGATGGTCATCATCACGCGCCGCTCTATCAGCTTCTTCAGCACGTCCTTCGGCTTGACCTCGAGGCGCTCCGCCAGATCCTTGACGGTCATGCCCTCGGCCAACGTGATGGTTCGTGTCACCGGGGGCGGCGGCGCCGGCGTGGCCGGCGTCTGCGTACGCGTTCGCCGGTACTGCGCGCGGCGTCCGCCCGGCCTGTGGTGCGGTCTCGGCGGTGGGCGGTAGCCGACCGCCGGCCGCGGCGGCAGCGGCCGCGGCGCCGCCGGCGGGCGCACGGGCTGGGACGGCAGCGGCCGTGGTCCTCCGAGCGGTGGCCTCGCGGCCGGGCCGGTCACTCCTGTGGCGACCTGCGGCGTGACCGGCCGCACCGGCGGTCTCGGCGGCGCCGGCGGCGTTGCCGCGCGCGGCTTGACCGGCTTGGGTTCCTCGATGCGCAGGCGCAGTCGCGGCGGCACGACCCGCCCCGTGGGACGCAATGCGAGTCCCGACCCGGGACGCTTCGCCGGGCTGGGGACGGTGGGCTGCGCGGGTGCAGCCGCCCGCGGGGGCGCCGGGGGAGACGTCGCTGCCGGCGCCGGCGGCGTGGGAGTTGCAATCTTCGGGGCCGCAAGGGGCTTCGCCTCGGCGGCGGCTCGGGTCGTTTCCTCGGTCTGCTGTAGCGGCATGCCTTCCACTTCGATACGGGGCGGCTCGACCCTTGCCCGCGGCGGTTCCTCGATGGGCGCCGGGGCCGGATCGACGCTTGCGCGCGGGGTCTCCTCGACCCTCGTGGGCGGGGTCTCCTCGACCTTCGTGGGGGGAGTCTCCTCGACCTTCGTGGAGGGAGCCTCCTCGACCCTGATGCGCGGAGATTCCTCGATCCTGATGCGCGGGGGCTCCTGCAACTTCTCGCGGGGCGGCTCGATCTCCATGCGCGGAGCGCCCTCGGCCGCCTGCGGGGCCGCTTCTACCGTTGCCGGAGGCGCTCCGGCCTCTGTGCGGGCCGCTTCCTCGATCGGAACGGGCGTCGGCTCGGCGACTTCACCGGCTGGCGCGGGCGGCTCCTCCACGCGAATACGGGGCGTCTCGACCCGGAGCCGGGGTGCCCCCTCGACCCGCAGCCGAGGCGTCGCGGGGAGCGTCCGCGGTGGGGCCGGGGG
>VXME01000152.1 GCA_009861545.1 Acidobacteriota bacterium
ACATGCCGGCCGGCGCGCGCGTGCCGCTGGGGAGTCTGGCCGAGATCGTGGAGGACCGCGGCCCGAACTTCATCGGGCGAGAGAACGCGCAACGGCGGATCATCGTCACGGCCAACGTGGCGGGGCGCGACCTGGGCAGCGTGGTAGCCGACGTGCGCCGGCAGGTGGCGGCGGGCGTGACCCTGCCGGCCGGCTACCGCGTGGAGTACGGGGGGCAGTTCGAAGCGGAGGAGGAAGCCGAGCGTCTGCTGCTGGGACTGGGCGTCGGGGCCGTGGCCGGGATCTTCCTGATCCTCTACAGCGCGTTCCGATCGATGCGGGACGCCGCGATCATCATGCTGAACCTGCCGCTGGCGCTCATCGGCGGCGTGGCGGGCGTGTTCCTGGGCGGCGGTGTGCTCTCCATCGCGGCATTGATCGGCTTCATAGCGTTGTTCGGCATCGCCACGCGGAACGGGATCATGCTGGTGTCGCGGATCCGGCGGTTGCGCGAGGAAGACGCGGATCTCGACCTGCGCGAAGCCGTCATCCGCGGCTCGGTGGATCGTCTGGTGCCGATCGTGATGACGGCGTTGTCGACCGGTTTGGCGCTGTTGCCGGTTGCGCTCAGATTCGGCGTGCCGGGCAGCGAGATCCAGGCGCCGCTGGCGCTGGTCATCGTCTGCGGACTGTTCTCGTCGACGGCGTTGAACATGTTCGTCGTGCCTGCCGTGGTGCTGCGGTTGGAGCGCTGGGATCCCTGACCCGGGGCCGCCGCTCGTACCGGTTGACGACCTCGTTCGCCGCCTTGAGGCCGCGTACGACGCCGCGCCGCCTCAAGGTGGAGCCGACTGCTCGTCGAGTGTCTACGGACGGTGGTCCGGACCCAGGTGCGACTCGTATCGGGTGGTGGAGGCGGCGGGAGTCGAACCCGCGTCCGAAGGTCCAGCGCCGGAGGAATCTACATGCGTATCCGCCCTTGATTGTGTCGCTTCCGGCGTCGAAGGGCGGCGGAAACCGCCGGAAGCCCAGCCCCGATTGATCTCGTCGTGGCGTGTCGGTGCCGCGCGCTACGACCAGCCCACTGTATGACACCTGACTCCCGGCCCGCGGGCGTGGTCAGGACAGGCGCGCCGCCTGATTAGGCAGCGAGAGGAAGCTGCGTGTCCGCAGTTACTTGGTTTTCCATCGGATTAACGAGTCGATGGTGCTCGGCATGCATCCTGCGGTTCCATGACCCCCGTCGAAGCCGTGTCGCCCCCATCGGCGAGCCTTCAGAGCATTATAATGCGGGTCAGCGATGGCTGGATCGCGCGGCGTCGAAGACGTGGTCGAGGTGGTCGTTCCGCGCCTGCAGGATGCGGTGGCGGTGGAGGTGCGCAATCTGGCACAGGTGCTCGCTTCCCGCGCCGATGAGGTGCGGGCCAAGGCCGTGGCCGACCACGAAGCCTCGCTGGCCCGCGAGCGCAAGCAGGCGATGGACGAGCGCGCCGAGGCCATTGCCGCGGCGGCGACGGCGGCGCGCGAGCGGGCTGCCCTGGGCGTCGTCTCGCGGTTGCTCGATGCAGTGCGCCGTCTGGACGACGAGGCGACGCTGAGCGGCGTGCTCGACGCGCTGGCGGATCTGGCAGCCGCGGAAGCCGGCCGGGCCGCCCTGTTCGTGGCCGCGGACGGAGGATTGCAAGGCCGGCGCCTGGTCGGCTTCGTTGCGGGCGCTGGGGGCGCGGCGCGCGTGCTGGCCGCGGAGGACGCCGGCGTCGCCGGGCAGGCGATCGACCGGCGGCGCACCGCGTGGGTGAAGCGCGGCGCACACGCGGGCGCGCAGGATCGTCCTCCCGCCTTCGCGACGTTGCCCGCGGATCGCACCGGCGTGGCCGTTCCCGTCCTGATCGGGGGCGAGCCCCTCGTGGTGCTCTACGCCGACGAGGGAACGGAGGACAACCGGTCGGACAGCGCCCGCTGGATTGCGGCGATAGAGTTGCTCGCGCGCCACGCCGGTTCGCGTCTCGAAGCGCTGGCCGCCGAGCGGGCGGCGGCGTTCGCTCGCGCCGGACGGTGACGGGAGCGGCTCAGCGGCGGATCGCGCGGTTGACGACCGTCTCCAGCATTTCCTGGCGGCCGGACACCGGCGTCGGCTCGATGGCGTCGGCGGCGACGTGATCCGACAGGTCCGCGAGGCTCGCGCCATCGAGGATGCGCCGTCCCAGGGGCCCGCTCCAGCCGTGGTAGCGGGACTCGACGAAGGCGGCGAGCTCGCCGTTCTCGATGAGGACCGTTGCGCTCAGCAGCCCCTGGGCCAGCGCATCGAGACCGCCGATGTGCCCGTGGAACAGGTCGTCGCGCGACACGCTCTGGCGCCGGAGCTTGGCGTCGAAGTTGAATCCGCCCGCACCGACACCGCCGCCGCGCAGGATCTCGTACAGCGCCAGCGTCGTCTCCTCGACGCTGTTCGGGAACTGGTCCGTGTCCCAGCCGTTCTGCGGGTCTCCGCGGTTGGCGTCGACGCTGCCGAAAAGGCCGTTGGTGATGGCGTACGCGAGCTCGTGCTGGAAGCTGTGGCCGGCGAGCGTGGCGTGGTTGACTTCGATGTTGAGCTTGATCGAGCGGTCGAGGTCGTACTGCTGCAGGAAGGCGTGCACCGCCGCCGCATCGTGGTCGTACTGGTGCTTGGTCGGCTCGTGGGGCTTGGGCTCGATCAGCAGCACCCCGTCGAAGCCGATCTTCGCCTTGTGCTCGACGACGAGGCTCATGAAGCGTCCGAGCTGGTCGGCCTCGCGCCGCAGGTCGGTGTTGAGCAGCGTGTCGTAGCCCTCGCGCCCGCCCCAGAGGACGTAGTTGGCGCCGCCGAGGCGATGGGTCACCTCGAGGCAGTGCTTCACCTGCGCGGCGGCGTAGGCGAAGACCTCCGGGTCGGGGTTGGTGGCCGCGCCGGCCGCGTAGCGCGGGTGGCTGAACAGGTTGGCGGTGCCCCAGAGCAGTCCGATGCCGGAGGCCTCCATCCGTTCCGCCATCCGGTCGGCGATGCGCGAGACGTGGTCGTTGCTCTCCGCGAGGGTGGCGCCCTCGGGCGCGATGTCGCGGTCGTGAAAGCAGAAGAACGGCACACCGAGCTTGTCGAAGAACTCGAACGCGGCGTCCAGCTTGCGCTCGCAGGTCTCGAGGCTGTTGGTCCCGGTCAGCCACGGGCGGTCCAGCGTGGCAGCCCCGAACATGTCGACCCCGGGCGCGTTGAACGAGTGCCAGTAGCAGACGGCCGGCCGCAGGTGGTCCTCCATCCGCCTGCCGAGCACCTCGCGGTCCCTGTCGTAGTGGCGGAACGCGAGCGGGTTGACGGTTTCCGGACCCTCGTAGTCGATGCGGTCGACGTTGTCGAAGAACGGTGCGCTCACGACTCGGCTCCTCTCCTGAATTCCTCCCGCAGGGCGGCGTACAGGGCGCGGTAGCGCGGCAGCCCCTCCGCGTAGCGCTCGCGCAGCCGGGCGTCCGGCGCGACGACGTCGGTGGCGGGCGGCGCGGTGGCGACCGCGACGGGGGCCTCCCCGGTCACCGCCAGGCGGGCCAGCCGCGCGGCGCCCAGCGCGGGGCCGACCTCCGCGGCGGCGCGGTAGGTCAGCTCCTCGTCGAGCACGCTCGCGAGGATGCGCCCCCACAGGCCGCTGCGCGAGCCGCCGCCGATGACGGCGATCTCGCCCGGCCCCTCGTCCCGACCGAACAGCACGTCGCGGGCGTCGGCGAACGCGTAGGCCACGCCTTCGAGCACGGCGCGCCCGAGGGCGGCGGCGTTGGTGTCGTGGTGCAGGCCGAAGAAGACGCCCTTGGCGCTCGCGTCGTTGTGCGGCGTCCGCTCGCCCGACAGGTACGGCAGGAACAGGACGTCCGCCGGCCGGCCGTCGGCCTCGACCGCCGCGAGCAGGGCCGCCACGTCGCGGAAACCGAGCAGCGGCGCGGCCCACGCCAGGCACGAGGCGGCGCTCAGGATGACCGACATCCGGTGCCAGGTGTCCGGGAGGCAGTGGCAGAAGCTGTGGACGGCGCGCTCGGGGTTGGCGCGGTACGCCGCGTCGGCGACGAACAGCACGCCTGAAGTGCCGAGCGACAGCGACGTCCGGGTGCGGTCGACGACGCCCGCGCCGATCGCGCCCGCCGCCTGATCGCCGGCGCCGCCCGCGACCGGAACGCGGCGCAGGCCCCACGCCTCGGCGACCTGGGCCCGCAACGTCCCGGCCGGCTCGCTGCCTTCGACGAGCCCCGGCATGGCGGCGCGCGTGAGCCCCGTCGCGGCCAGCATCTCGTCGCTCCAGTCGCGGCGGGCCACGTCGAGCCAGAGCGTCCCGGCGCTGTCGGAGCGGTCGGAGAGGTACTCCCCCGTCATGCGCAGGCGCAGGTAGTCCTTCGGCAGCAGCACGCGTGCTACCCGGGCGAACACCTCCGGCTCGTGCTCGGCCACCCAGACCAGCTTCGGCGCGGTGAATCCGGGCATGGCGAGGTTGCCGGTGATGGCCGGCAGGCGGGGCTCGCGCTCGAGGAGCCGCGCGCAGGCGCGCTCGGAGCGCCCGTCGTTCCAGAGGATGGCCGGACGCAGCACCGAATCGTCGCCGGCGAGGAGCGTCGCGCCGTGCATCTGGCCGGACAGGCCGACCGCCTCGATGGCGCCTCCGTCGACGTCGCGCAGCACCGCGCGCACCGCCTCGTCGGTCGCGCGCCACCAGTCGCGCGGATCCTGCTCGGACCAGAGCGGTCGCGGGCGGGAGACGGCCAGGGGCGCCGTGAACGAGGCGCGCACCTCCTGTTTCGCGTCGAGGAGAATCGCCTTGACGCCGGACGTGCCGAGATCGATGCCGAGATACACGCCGTCAATACCGTAACGCCGCCGAGGCGTAGACGCCGCCGAGGCGGTAGTCTCCCGTCTGGCGGTCGATGAGATAGCTCACGTCCAACGTCCGGTAGCCGACGCTCAATCCGAGGTGCCTCGAGAGGTTCAGCGTGGCGTACACGTCGAGATCCACGTACCGGCTGTGGTACCCGTCCAGGGTATCCTCCGGCAGCACGAACCCCGTCGCTTCCACCGTGATGGGGGTGAGCCGCGTCACGTAGAAGCGCGCAATGCCGCCGATCGCGGGCATCGGGGCCCGCGTCTCGACGAAAGCGCTCGCGCCGTTGGAGTCCAACGCGGTGTACAGGTGAGTGTACTTCGCTTCGAGGATCAGCCCGAGATAGCCCCGCCCGCCGGTGGCGACGTCCAGCTCGTAGCCGAAGCGCCACGCGTCCCAGCGGAAAGTCGAGTCGACCGGCAACCCGACGTCGAGCCGTGTTCCCCGGAACACCACGCGCCGTTCGAGTACCTGCTGCTGCCGGTACTGCATGGGGATCAGGGACGCCCGCAGCTTGTGGCGGCGGCCGGCCTTCAGCGTCAGACGAAAGCCGGGGTGGCGCTTGCGGCGCAGCCCGAGATCGCCGTTGAAGTCGATGGGCCCGCTCCGGATGCCGAGCACCTCGGTAGAGCCGGAGATGGCGGCCGTCGGATCCCAGAGGCCGGCGGCCAGTTCGATGGTGTAGTCCTCGCCCGGAGCCGTGGCCGATTCGAGCTCGCGCCACCGCTCGTCGGCCGGCGTCTGCCCGCCGGCCGGGGCGGCGAGCAGCGCCAGCAGGATCGCTCCGAACGCCGCCGGCCTGCCGCCTGCTATGCTGATGGATCGATGTCGTCCGCCGCGTCCGCGCTGTTTCCCTACCTGGTCCGCTATCGGCATCGGTTCGCCCTGGGTTCCGTCTTTCTCGTCCTGTCCACCGCGATCACCCTGGCGTCGCCGTGGGTGCTCAAGCATGCGATCGACCACCTGGCCGCCCGCCTCGGTCCGGACTTCGTCGCTGCCGCCGCAGGACCCGCTCTGGCGTCGTACGCCGCCGCGCTCGTCGGTCTCGCTTTGGCCGGGGGCGTCTGCCGGTTCCTGATGCGGCGCATCATCATCGGCGCTTCCCGGGAGATCGAGCTCGACCTGCGGAACGATCTCTTCCGGCATCTGCAGCGCCTGCCGCCGGCCTGGTTCCAGGCCAATCGGACCGGCGACCTGATGTCGCGCGCGACGAACGATCTGTCGGCGGTTCGGATGATGGCGGGGCCGGCGATCATGTACACGGCCTCCACCTCGATCACGTTCGTGGTCGCCCTGGTGCTCATGCTGTCCCTGTCGCCGGCGCTCACCCTGCTCGCGCTGCTTCCGCTCCCGTTGGTATCGGTCGTTGTGCAGCGTTTCGGCAGCGCCATCTATTCGCGGTCCGAGCGGATCCAGGCGCAGTTGGCGCACATGAGCGCGGTGGTGCACGAAGCGCTGGCCGGGGTGCGGGTGGTCCGTGCCTACCGGCGCGAGGGAGTGGAGATCGAGCGGTTCCGGGAGGCCAACGAGGAGTACGTCGCCCGCAGCCGCGCCATGATCCGGCTGCAGAGCGCGTTCCACCCGACGCTGGCGTTCTTTCTCGGCCTGTCGGCGCTGATCGTCCTGTGGATCGGCAGCCGGCACGTCATCGACGGCCGTTTGTCGATAGGCGACTTCGTCGCGTTCAACGTCTACGTGGCGATGCTGAGCTGGCCGATGATCGCCTTCGGCTGGGTGACCAACATGCTGCAGCGCGGGCTGGCCGCGTGGCAGCGGATGCTCGACGTCCTGCAGGTCGAGCCGGCCATCCGCGACCCCGAGATGCCGGTCGCGCCCGAGAGGATACGGGGCGTGGTCGAATTCCGCGACCTGACGTTCGCCTACGACGGCCGGGCGGTCCTCTCCGGGGTGTCCGCGCGGGTGGAGCCGGGGCAGGTGCTGGCCCTGGTCGGTCCGACCGGCTCCGGGAAGTCGACGCTGGTCGACCTGCTGCCGCGCCTCTACGATCCGCCGCCGGGGACCGTGTTCGTCGACGGAATCGACGTCCGCGAGCTGGCGCTCGATACCCTGCGGGGCGCGATCGGCTACGTGCCGCAGGAACCGCTGCTGTTCTCGGAGACGGTGGCCGGCAACGTCGCCTTCGGGGTCCGCGCCGCGGACGGCGTGCGCGCCGCGGACGGCGTGCGCGCCGCAGACGGCGCTGTCGCGGACGCGGTCGGGTTGGCGCAGCTCGACGTCGACGTCGCCGGGTTTCCGCGCGGCCTCGACACCGAGGTAGGCGAACGGGGGATCACCCTGTCGGGGGGGCAGAAGCAGCGCGCGGCGCTGGCGCGCGCCATCCTCACCGATCCGCGCATTCTGATCCTCGACGACGCGCTGTCGGCGGTCGACACCCACACCGAGGAGGCGATTCTCGGGCGGCTCCGGGAGGTGATGCGGCAGCGCACCACGATCCTGGTCGCCCACCGCATCTCGACCGTGCGCGATGCGGACCTGATCCTCGTGCTCGACGAGGGCCGGGTCGTCGAGCGGGGCACGCACGCCGAGCTGGTGGCGCTGGACGGTCTCTACGCCGGGCTGCATCACAAGCAGTTGCTGGAAGAAGCGCTCGAGGATTCGTAGGCGGATGTCCGTTCACGAACCGGAGGTTCTCGGCCGGGCCTACGACGCGCGGCTCATGCGGCGCCTGCTCGGCTACCTGCGCCCGCACCGGCGGTCGGTGGGCGTCGCGCTTGCGACGATCGCCGCCGGCTCCGTGCTCCAGCTCGCCCAGCCCTGGCTGACGAAGGTCGCCATCGACGACCACATCGCGCCGGGGGACCTCGACGGCCTGGACCGCATCGCCCTGGCGTTCCTGCTCGTTCTCGCCGGCTCGTTCGTGCTCGAGTACGTGCAGACCTGGACGATGCAGACGATGGGGCAGCGGATCATGTTCGATCTCCGGATGGAGATCTACCGCCACCTGCAGCGGCTCGATCTCCGCTTCTACGACCGCAACCCGGTCGGCCGGTTGATGACCCGCGTCACCTCCGACGTCGACACGCTGAACGAGCTGTTCACCTCGGGCGTCGTCACCGTGTTCCGGGACGTCTTCATGCTGGCCGGCATCATGATCGTCCTGCTGTGGATGGACTGGCGCCTGGCCCTGGTCACGTTCGCGGTGCTGCCGGCCATCGCCTGGGTCACGCACTGGTTCCGCATGAACGCGAGGGAGTCGTACCGCCGCGTGCGGCTCCAGATCGCGCGGATCAACGCCTTCCTGCAGGAGAACATCAGCGGCATGGCGACCGTGCAGCTCTTCCGGCGCGAGGCCCGCAACTTCGAGCAGTTCGCGGGCATCAACCGCGCGCACCGCGACGCCAACCTGGAGTCCATCTTCTACTACGCCACCTTCTATCCGGCCATCGAGGTGCTGGGCGCCGTCGCCACCGCTCTCATCGTCTGGTACGGCGGCGGGCGGGCGCTGCAGGATACGGTCGAGCTCGGGGCGCTGGTCGCGTTCCTGCAGTATTCGCAGCGTTTCTTCAAGCCGATCAGCGACCTGTCGGAGAAGTTCAACATTCTGCAGTCGGCGATGGCGTCGTCCGAGCGCATCTTCGGGCTGCTCGACACGCCGGTGGAGATCGCGTCGCCCGCGGCTCCGGCGGCGAGGGCCGACTCGTCTCCCGCGCCCGGACTCGGGCCGCGCCTGGCCCTCGCTTCTTCTGCCGGCGGCGTCCGGATCCGGTTCGAGCACGTCTGGTTCGCCTACCGCGGCGACGAGTACGTGCTGCGCGACGTCTCGTTCGAGGTCGGCGCGGGCGAGCGGGTCGGCGTGGTCGGCGCGACGGGAGCCGGAAAGACCACTCTCATCAACCTGCTGATGCGCTTCTACGACGTGGATCGCGGGCGGATCACCGTCGACGGTGTCGACGTGCGCGAGATGCGGCTGGCCGACCTGCGGCAGCGCTTCGGCCTCGTGCTCCAGGACGTCTATCTCTTCTCCGGCAGCGTGCGCGAGAACATCCGCCTGGGTCACGACGCGATCGGCGATGCCGCGGTGCAGGCGGCGGTGCGAAGCGTGCACGCGGATCGCTTCATCGAGCGCCTGCCCGCCGGGCTCGACAGCGAGGTGGGAGAGCGCGGGGCGACCCTCTCGGTGGGCCAGAGGCAGTTGTTGAGCTTCGCGCGGGCGCTCGCGTTCGCTCCCGAGGTGCTGCTGCTCGACGAGGCGACGTCGAGCGTCGACACCGACACCGAGCGCCTCATCCAGGACGCCCTGCACGTCCTGATGGCGGAGCGGACCACCATCGCCATCGCGCACCGGCTGTCGACGGTGCAGGACATGGACCAGATCCTGGTCTTCCACAAGGGCGAGCTGCGGGAGGCCGGCACTCATCAGCAGCTTCTCACGCGCCGCGGGCTCTACCACACGCTGTATCAGTTGCAGTACAGGGACCAGGAGCGGGCGGCGGCGCCGGCGCGGGCCGGTGCCGTGTGGACCGCGCTGGAGCCGGCAGTGGTCGATTCCGGGAGTGGAGGCTGACGCCGGCTCAATCCGAGCCCGCGAAGTGCTCGTACCCCCCGGGCAGCGGTTCGTCCCGGCCGTCGCGGCGCAGGCACACTTCGCGCGCCTTCGTGACGACGCCGATCGGGGTGAGCGGAAGCTCGCCGATCTGCCGCCGCACGTGCCGCAGCCGCCCGCGGAACGCCGACGGGCTCGTGAAGGCCAGCTCGAAGTCCTCGCCGCCGGCGAGCGCGGCGGCCAGGGGGTCGAGCCCGGCCGCCGCGAACCAGGTGCGCGCCTCCGGGTGGATCGGCAGGGCCTCGGCGTCGAGTCGCACGCCGACGCCGCTCGCGGCCGCGATCCGGTGGACGGCGTCGCCGAGCCCGTCGCTCAGATCGATGCAGGCGCGGGCCGCCCGGTTCCGGCCGAGCGCGACGCCGAGGACGACGCGGGCCTCGGGGCGGCGGTGGCGCCGCCGGCACGCCTCGGGAGCGGGGCCGGCGTCCGTCGCGTCTCGGAACGAGGCGAGGCCAGCCGCCGCTGCGCCGATCGTGCCGCTGACGTAGACGACGTCACCCGGCCGGGCCCCGTCGCGTCCGAGCACCCGCCGCCGCTTGGCGCTGCCGATGGCGGTCAGCCCCAGGACGAGCGGTCCCGGCGAGGCGGTGACGTCGCCGCCGACCAGCGTCGTGCGGTGGCGCGCAGCGAGCGACAGCAGCGCGTCGATCATCTCGTCGACGTCCGACACGAGACAGGCGGGGGGCAGCGAGAGCGCAAGCAGGACGTGGCGCGGCACGGCGCCCATCGCCGCCAGATCGCTCAGGTTGACGGCGAGCGCCTTGTCCCCCACGTCGCCGGGAGAGCTGTGGGTCCGGTCGAAGTGGACTCCCTCCACCAGCGTGTCCGTGGTCACGACGGCCAGCGCACCGCGGTCCGGCTCGATGACGGCGGCGTCGTCCCCGATGCCGGTCACCACGCCCGGGGCTCGCGGGCGTACCCGTTCCCGGATGCGTTGAACGACGGCATGCTCGCCGAGGTCGGCGACGGTGGCGGAACTGCGCACGACAGGGCCAATGCCGGGCTAACGCGCGTACTCCACCGAGCGGGTCTCGCGTATCACCGTGACCTTGATCTGGCCGGGGTACTGGAGCTCGTTCTCGATCCGTTTCGCGATGTCCTTCGAGAGCCAGACCGCGTCTTCGTCGGTGATCCGCTCGCTCTCGACCATCACCCGGATCTCGCGTCCCGCCTGGAGCGCGAAGGACTTCGAGACTCCCTTGAACGAGTCCGCGATGCCTTCCAGGTTCTCCAGGCGCTTGACGTACGACTCGAGGATGTCGCGGCGGGCGCCCGGCCGGGCCGCGGAGATAGCGTCGGCCGCCTGCACGAGCATCGACTCCAGCGAGGGCCAGTCGATGTCCATGTGATGCGCGGCCATCGCGTCCACGACCGCCTCGGTCTCCCCGTGCTTGCGCAGGAAGTCGATGCCGATCTGCAGGTGCGTGCCCTCGAGCTCGCGATCCATCGCCTTGCCGACGTCGTGCACGAAGGCGGCGCGGATGGTGGTGTGCGCGTCTAGGCCCAGCTCGCGCGCCATCACCCCGGCCACGTAGGCGACCTCCTTGGAGTGAGCGAGCACGTTCTGGCCGTAGCTGGTCCGGAACTTCAGGCGGCCCATCATGCGGTTGATCTCGGGATGCATGTCGTGAATCCCGAGCTCGAACGCGGCGGCTTCACCCTCCTTCAGCGTCGCCTCGTCGACCGCGGCGCGGACCTTCTCGACCACCTCCTCGATGCGGGCGGGGTGGATCCGGCCGTCGGCGACGAGCTGCTCGATGGCGCGCTTGGCGATCTCGCGGCGGTACGGGTCGAAGCTCGACAGGATGATGGCGCCGGGCGTGTCGTCGACGATCAGCTCCACACCGGTCGCGGTTTCCAGGGCGCGAATGTTGCGCCCCTCGCGGCCGATGATGCGGCCCTTCAGGTCGTCGCTGGGCAGATCGACCACCGACACGGTGGTCTCGATGGCGTGGTCGGCCGCGCTGCGCTGGATCGCCTGCGTGATGATGTGCTTCGCCTTGTCGGCGGCGGTTTCGCGCGCCTCGTGCTCCAGCCGCTTGACGAGATTGGCGGCGTCGCGCCGCGCGTCGGATTCGAGCTGGCGGACGAGCAGCTCCTTGGCCTCGTCGGCGGTCATGCCCGAGACCCGCTGCAGCTCGGCCTGGGTCTGCTCGATGATCTCCTGGGAGCGAGCTTCCTCGGCCTGGGCGGCCTCTTCACGTGCGATGACGGCGTCTTCGCGGGCGCGCAGATCGCGCGCGGCCCGGTCGACTCCGGCGCTGCGCTCCCCGAGCGTGCGCTTGCGTTCGTTCAGGTCGCGTTCGAGCGCGGCCAACTCCTCGCGGCGCTGGCGGGCGTGATTCTCCGTCTCGTGGCGCAGGTTCTGGGCCTGCTCGCGGGCGGTGAGCTCCGCTTCCTTGCGCCGGGCGCCGACCTCGCGCTCGGCGCTCTCCAGCAGTCGCCCGGCTTCTTCGCGTGCACGGCCCACTGTCTCGGCGGCGATCCGCCGGCGCGTGGCTATCCACACGCCGAAGAAGATCAGACCTACGACAGCGGCCGCGAGGCCGGCGGCGACAGCGGGCGACAGGAGCTGCATGCGCGACTCGCACGGAGTCGGCGCGGCATGCTGGGGCGAAACCCGAGGACCCCCGCGATTACCGTGTGGGGAGGTCGTATGAACCTGCGCGTGCAGGTGGAACCGCTATGTCAAACCCCGCCTCTAGGCTTCCTCGGGCCGAGGCGTGCACACAGCGAAGCGTCGCGGTTCACTTCGATACAACAATGGCTCAAACGAGCCTCCATGCCATCACGCGTACTGCAGGGAATCTCAAAAATCCAACACACGTGCCGTGCTCCGTTCCTGTGCCGATCTTAGAACGAAGCGGCAGTCGGGGCAAGGAGCCGCGGTGTTCGCGGCCGAGCGGCCGTCGCGGAGGAGATGCCGCCCAAGGCCCGCTGACCGTCGGTCCGCGGGCACGGCCGCCGCTGACCGTCAGTCCGGGGCACGGCCGCCGCTGACCGCGCGGTCGACCATGGCTTCGATGGCCAGCATGCGGTCCAGGACGTGGCGCTCGTCGTTGGCGCGCCCGTCGAGACTGCGGAAGTAGTCGTCGGCGATGTTGAGCGCGGCAAGCACCGCCACGTGCACCAGGTCGCGCCGCGGCGCGCGATTCGCGACCGCTTCCATCTTCTCTCGGACGTAGGTACCCAGCCGCGCGACATCGTCCGAGTCCAGCCGGCTGCGAATCGGGTACTGCCGGCCCAGGATCTCGACGTGGGTGACGCTGGCTTCGGTCGGCTTGTCCATCGCGTGCAGCACGGCGGGGCGGTCCCGGACGCGCCGCGTGCGGTCCGGTCCGTTCCCCGCCCGATTACAGGTCGAGCGTCTCGAGTCGATCCAGCATCTCGGCCACGCGGGCGCGTACCTGATCCCGCTCCGCGCGGAGCGTCTCGACCTCCTCGGCTTCATGCCTGGCGGCGGTGAGGTTTTCGCGGAGCGCGCCGATCTCCTCGTTCAGGCGTTCGTTGTCCGACCGCGCCTCCGCCAACTCCTGCCGGGTCCGCTCCAGAACCTGCACCAGCCCGCTGACCTTCTGGGCCAGGCGGTCCACGGTGGCGAGGTCGACGTATTGGGCCGTCTCTGACATATGCGACTCTGCTCCATGCCCTCGCAAGGGGGCGCTTCCGGTCGCCGCCAGCTCGGAAACCGTCGCCGAGTCTGCACCGTTCTACGCTCAGACTAGCGCAACTCGGCCTGGTGCGCGGCTTTGAGCGCGGCGACGATCGTGTTCGTCGCCTGTTGCACCTCCACGTCGGTCAGTGTCCGATCCGCGGCGCGGAACGTCAGGCGGAACGCCAGACTCATGTGGCCGTCCGGAATGCCCTTGCCCTGGTAGAGATCGAACTCGCGCACCTGCAGCAGCGTTTCCGGTGCAACGGACCGAATCGTGTCACGAACGGTGGCGGCGGGCAAGGCCGCGTCGACAATCACCGCCAGATCGCGGACCATCGACGGATACCGCGGAAGCGGCGCCGCCACCATCCGGTCGGGGTTCGAACCGCCGCTGGTCAGTGCCCGGAGGTCGAGTTCGGCTACGTAGATCTCGTCGTCGGCCGGAAGCCCGCGCGCCTCGGCGATGTCCGGAGCGAGTTGTCCGACGTGGCCGAGTTGCAGCGTCTCGGCGGTGTCCGGCGTTGTCGCCTGCACCGCGGCGGTACGACCGCGTACCAGCGTGTTGCGCTCCACCGGTTCGTACGCGGGCGTCACGCCGAAGGCGTCGCACACCCGATCGACGAGGCCGATGACGTCGAACAGGTCGGTCTGCCGCTGTCCGCGGCTCCAGTGTCTGGGCGCCGACGCGCCGGTGAGCGCCACCGCGAAGCCTGCGGTCTCGCCGTCGGCGGCGGTGAAGCGGCGACCGATCTCGAAGAGCCGAATATCGCGATGCTCGCGCCGGCGGTTGTGGATGAGCGCATCCAGCAGGCCTGGTATCAGGGACGGTCGCAGCACCGCGAACTTCTCCGACAGCGGATTGGCGATGCGAACCAGGTCGTCGGGCCGGCCGACGAACGGGCGCCCGGCGGCTTCCTCGATGAATCCGTAGGTGATGGCCTCCGAGCAGCCGCCGGCAGTGAGCACCCGTCGCAGAAGCCGCTGCCGGGAGAGCGTGCCGCTTGGGGGGGCCGGCGGGCGGACGAGGGCCGGGAACGTCGACGGGAAACGCTCGTAGCCGTGGTGGCGGGCGATCTCCTCGATGAGGTCGATCTCGCGGCTGACGTCGACGCGGTGCGGCGGCACCGTGACCCGCCAGCGGGGTCTTCCGTCGCTTTCCGTCGCCTCCCCGTCGACGCCGAAACCGAGCCGCTCGAGAGTGGCCGGCACGAAGCCGGGCTCCACTTCGACGCCGAGCACGTGGCCGATCCGTGCGTGGCGGAGGGTGACGCTGACCCGGTCCCGCGGCGTCGGGTAGCGGTCCACGATGGCGCCGCGCGGCGCGCCGCCGCCGATCTCGGTCAGGAGTTGTTGCGCACGCCGCATCGCCCGCACCGGAGCCTCGATGTCGGCGCCCCGTTCGAAGCGGAACGAGGCGTCGGTGGACAACGCCAGCCGCTTGCTCGTGCGCCGGACCGACACGGGATCGAACCAGGCGCTCTCGAACGCGATGCGCGCCGTTGTGTCGCCGACCTCGGAATCGGCTCCGCCCATGACGCCGGCCACCGCCTGCGGGCGCGCCCCGTCCGCGATGACGAGCATGTCGCCGGCGAGTTGCCGCTCGACGCCGTCCAGCGTGCGCACCGTCTCTCCCGCCCGCGCGCGGCGAATCCGCAGCTCGCCTCCGGCGAGGCGGTCGAGGTCGAACGCGTGCATCGGCTGGCCCAGCTCGAGCATCACGTAGTTCGTGACGTCGACGACGTTGTTGATGGGCCGGACTTCCGCCGCCTCGAGGCGCGCCGCCATCCAGGCCGGCGACGGACCGACGCGGACCTCGGCGACCGAGGCCGCGTAGCGGGGGCAGAGCGCCAGGGCGTCCTCCTCGATGGTGACGGGCAACGCGTCGTCGCCGGCAGGCGTGTCGGCCAGCGCCGGCCAGGTGATCGTGTCCCCGTAGATCGTCGACACCTCGCGGGCGATGCCCGCGACGCTCAGGCAGTCGGGTCGGTTGGTCGTGATCTCCAGGTCGAGAACGGCGTCCTCGCCCCGTGCCGGCCGGCCCGGAATCGGCGGCGCCGGGTCGACCGCCGACACTTCGAACCCGTACGCCGTGAGCGCTTCGGCCAGCTCGTCCACGCTCACCGTGACCGGCACGAGCTCACGCAGCCACGAAACCAGGATTCTCAATAGGGAAACTGCTCCAGGAGGCGCAGGTCGTTGTCGTAGAACGCGCGGATGTCCTCCACGCGGTACTTCAGGATCGCGATGCGGTCGATCCCGACGCCGAACGCCCACCCGGTGATCCGCTCGGAATCGTAGCCGACCGCCTCGAGCACGGCCGGATGCACCATGCCGCTGCCGAGGATCTCCAGCCAACCCGTCTGCTTGCAGACCGCGCAGCCTCTGCCGCAGAAGACGCAGTCGATGAACACCTCGGCGCTCGGTTCCGTGTAGGGGAAGAAGCTCGGGCGGAACATGACCCGAGTGTCGGGCTCGAAGAGCTGCCGCAGGAAGCACTCCAGCGTGCCCTTCAGGTCCGCCATCGTCACCCCCTCGCCGACCAGCAGTCCCTCCACCTGCTGGAACATCGGCGAGTGGGTGAGATCGGGCGTGTCCCGCCGGTAGACGAGTCCGGGCGCGATGATCCGCACCGGCGGCTCGTGCGTCTCCATGTAGCGGATCTGCATGCCGGAGGTATGCGTCCGCAGCAGGGTGCCGGGCGGGCCGGCGGGCGTCCGGAGCGGCGCGTCCAGGTACAGCGTGTCCTGCATGTCGCGGGCGGGATGCTCCGGCGGCATGTTGAGCGCCTCGAAATTGTGGTAGTCGTCTTCGACCTCCGGGCCTTCGAGGATCTCGAAGCCGAGGCCGGTGAAGATCTGCTCGATCTCCTCGCGGATGACGGTCAGCGGGTGGCGGTGTCCGAGTGGGACCTCGCGGCCGGGGAGCGTGACGTCGACCGGCGAAGGCACCTTTGTCACCTTTGCAGGGGGCACCTCAGACGCCCACGCAGCTGGGTTCGCCGCGACTCTGTGCTCGGTGGGTGATGGAGTCGGTGTCGCGGAATCCCGGCGCTCCGCCAGCGCCTGCTCGATCTCCCGCTTCAGTGCGTTGGCCTGCCGGCCGAGGTCGCGGCGGGTCTCGGGCGGCGCCTGGGATACGGACTTGAGCAGGGCGGTAACCGCGCCGCGTTTCCGGCCGAGATAGCGGTTCCGCAGTTCCTGCAGCTCGTCGGGCGTGGCGGCCCGGCCGAGCTCGGTCAGGAAGGCGGCCCGCGTGTCCTCGACGGTAGGGAGAGGCGACATCGTTGAACGCTCAGGAGTCCGCGGTGGCACAGCGCGCAGCGTCGGACGGGGATGTGGCTTCTCGGCGTCCGGCAAGCGGCGCGCCGAGCGAACAGGTTGTGGACGCCTAGGTCGCCGCGGCGCGCGCCTCCCTGGCCTGCTCGGCGAGATGCGCGAACGCGTCCGGCTCGCGGACGGCCAGATCGGCCAGCGCCTTGCGGTCGAGGCCGATGCCGGCCAGCTTGAGGCCGTTGATCAGGTGGCTGTAGCTGAGCCCGTGCAGGCGCGCCGCCGCCCCGATGCGCGTGATCCAGAGACGGCGGAAATCCCGCTTCTTCCGCCGGCGGCCGACGAATGCGTAGTTCAGGGAGGTGTCGACCGCTTCCTTGGCGGCGCGATACAGCTTGCTCTTGTTCTGGTAGAAGCCCTTGGCGCGGGCCAGCAGCTTCTGCCGCTTCGCGCGCCGGACGGTGCCGCGCTTCACTCGAGGCATCTTCTCGACTGCTCCCTACTTGTACGGAATCATCCGCAGGATCCGCGATTCGTCGGCCGTATCCACCGTCGTCGTGCCGCGCAGCCCGCGCTTCTGCTTGGTGGTCTTGCTGGTCAGGATGTGGCGCGAGAACGCCTTTTTGCGGGTCACCTTGCCGGTCCCGGTGGTGTTGAACCGCTTGGCCGCGCCGCGGTGCGTCTTCAGCTTCGGCATGCCTGCCTCTCCATCAGCGCCCCTTCTTCGACACGCTCCTGCTCGACAGGATCGTGTGCATCTGGTTGCCTTCCATGCGGGGCAGCGTCTCCTGGGTGGCCACCTCCTGCAGCTCGTCGACGAGCCGTTCGAGGATGTGCCGCCCGAACTCCGGATGCGCCATCTCGCGACCGCGGAAGAAGATGGTCGCCTTGACCTTGTCGCCGTGCGCCAGAAAGCGCTCGACGTGCTTCTTCTTGAACTGGTAATCGTGTTCGTCGACCTTCGGCCGGAACTTGATCTCCTTGACCTCGATCGTCTTCTGGTGCTTCTTGGCCTGCCGCGTCCGCTTCTGCTCCTCGTACTGGAACCGCCCGTAGTCCATGATTCGGCAGACCGGCGGTACCGCGGTCGGCGAGATCTCGACGAGGTCGAGTCCCTTCTCCCGTGCTATCGCCATTGCCTGGGGCGGCGCCATGACGCCGAGCTGCTCACCGCCGTCGTCGATGACCCGGATCTCCCGAACCCGGATCCGCTCGTTGACTCGCGTGCGGGGCTGGCGGAAATCGCGGCGTGGCCCGCGCGGGCCGCGTCCTGGAGGAATACCGTGCTCCCTTCGTGACAGCGCTCGCCCCTCGGGGCGAAGCGCTAGTTTACTCCGTTGCGGGGGTCCGCTTCAGCCGGACCTCCTCCTCGAGCGTCCCGATCAACTCTTCGAGGGCGCTGGCGCCCAGGTCTCCCTTCGTGCGGCTCCGCACCGCGACCGTGCCGTTCTCGACCTCGCGGTCGCCGATCACGAGCATCCGCGGGATCTTCTGGAGCTGCGCTTCGCGGATCTTGAGTCCGATCTTCTCGCGGCGATCGTCGAGCTCCACGCGGAAGCCGGCCGCAGCCAGCCGGTCCCGCACCGTCCGGCCGTACTCGGCATGCCGGTCGGCGATGTTCAGGATGCGGACCTGGACGGGCGCCAACCACAGCGGGAACGCCCCGGCGTACTGCTCGATGAGCAGCGCGATGAACCGCTCGAAGCTGCCGAAGATGGCACGGTGAATCAGCACCGGCGTATGGTCGGCGTTGTCGGCGCCGACGTACTTCAGGCCGAAGCGCTGCGGCATCTGGTAGTCGAGCTGAATCGTCGCGCACTGCCACCGGCGGCCGATCGCATCGGTCACGTGCACGTCGATCTTGGGTCCGTAGAAGCTTCCGTCCCCCTCGGAGACGGTGAACGGCCTGCCCGCCGCCTCGATCGCCCCGCGCAGTTGCGCTTCCGCGTGGGTCCACGTCTCCAGCTTGCCCAGGTAGTCCTCCGGGCGGGTCGAGAGCTCGATCGCGTAGTCCAGCCCGAAGTCCCCGTAGACGCGGTCGATGAGCCGCAGCAGGCGCTCCACCTCCTCGCCGATCTGGTCCTCGGTGATGAAGCAGTGCGCGTCGTCCTGAGAGAACTGGCGGACGCGGGTCAGTCCGCTGAGCACGCCGGAGGCCTCCTGCCGGTGCAGCACGCCCTGGTCGTGGAAACGGAGCGGCAGGTCGCGGTAGCTGCGTCCCTCGCTCGCGAACATCAGCATGTGCCCGGGGCAGTTCATCGCCTTGAGGGCGAACTGCGCCCCGTCCCTGTCTTCGGCGGTCGACGGCCCGCCGCCGTTGCCGGTCGCGGGCGCCGGCGGCTCTCCGTCGGACTCGAGCAGGAACATGTTCTCCCGGTAGTGCTCCCAGTGTCCGGACGTCTCCCACAGCGCCTTGTTGAAGACGAGCGGTGTCCGGACCTCCTGGTAGTCGTCGCCGGACAGCGCGTCGCGCATGTAGTCGGAGAGGATCCGGTAGAGCGTCGCCCCCTTGGCCTGCCAGAACGGTGCGCCGGGCGCCCAGGGGTGGAACGTGAACAGCCCGAGATCCTTGCCGAGCCGGCGGTGGTCGCGCTTCTTCGCCTCCTCGATCCGCGTCAGGTGGGCGGTCAGCGCGGACGCCTTGAAGAAGGCGGTCCCGTAGATGCGCTGCATCGGCTGGTTGCGCGAATCGCCCTTCCAGTACGCGCCCGAGCTGTGCAGCACCTTGAAGGCCTTGAGGCGGCCGGTCGACGGCACGTGCGGTCCGGTGCAGAAATCGATGAAGGCGTCCTCGATCGTGTAGCACGAGACGATCGGTCCCCCCTTTTCCTCGATCAACTGGACCTTGAGCGGCTCGCCGCGGCCGTCGAAGTACGCCTTGGCCTCGGCCTTCGGCATCATCTTCCGCTCGTAGCGCAGATCCTGCTTCGCGAGCTCGGCCATCTTGCGCTCGATGGCTTCCAGATCCGCCGGGACGAACGGCCGGTCGACGACGAAGTCGTAGAAGAACCCCTCGTCGATCGCCGGGCCGATGCCGCACTGCGCCTCGGGGAACAGCGCGGTCACCGCCGCGGCCAGCAGGTGGGCGGTGCTGTGGCGGTAGAGCTCGAGGGCCTCGGGGGCGTCCGGGGTCACGAACCGCACCGCGACGTCGCCCTCGAGCGGGTACGACAGGTCGACCATCCGCCCGTCGACGATCGCGGCCAGGGCCTGCCGGGCGAGCCGCGGCGAGATGTCGGCGGCCACGGCGGACACGGCCGCGCCCGCGGTGGCGGCGCGGGTGGATCCATCCGGCAGGGTGACGGTGATCTGGCTCATGCTGCGTCGGTCGGTCGGGAGACCGTCTCGGTAAACCTGGTAGGCACGGGCGGACTTGAACCGCCGACCTCCTGCATGTCAAGCAGGCGCTCTAACCAACTGAGCTACGCGCCTATCTTTCGCGGAGAGTGGATGTTACAGACCATGAAACGAACGGGCAGTATACCAACCGGGGGAAAGTCGCGTCAAAGGCGCGGCCACCGTTACGCGGCCTCCGCGGCGAGCCCCTCGATCTCCTCGATGGCGCGCTCGAGCACGGCGTCCTCTTCCGGCAGCGGCTCGCCGAGCTCCGGCAACTGCACGGCCACTCCGATGCCCGGCGCCAGGCCGAACGGGTGGATCGATTCGCCGGCCGCGGTCAGGTAGCGCGCCCACGACAGCCACAACGCGGATCCGTCCGGCAGCGGGACGAGGCGCTGCAGGCTCGTACGTCCGGCCGTCCGCTGGCCGATGCTGGTCGCCCGATCGCGCTCCACCAGGGCCGAGACGAACACCTCGGCCGGCCCCGAAGATCCGAAGTTGGTCAGCAGCGTCACCGGCAACCCGATGGCGTCCTCTCCGGTCGTCGATTCGAGCGGCGTGCTGGCGGCGCCGTGCTCCTCGCGGATGGCCAGCGTCCCGTCCGCCACGAAGAGCCCGGCCGCCTGAACCGCCGCCTCGTAGGCGCCCTCCGCCGCGTTACGGACATCGATTACGACATGAGACGCGCCGTTCGCCTCCAACGCGGCGATCTCCTCTGCGACGGCCTCTGCGACGCCCTCGTCGAAAGCCGGAATCCGCAGGTAGCCCACGCCGTCCACCTGTGCCAGCAGGCGCCCGCTGACCGCCGTCGGCGCGAGTCGCTCGCGGACGAGCGCGATGTCGTAGGGCTCCTGCGTGCTGCCGCGAATCAACGAGAGCGTGACCGTGGTCCCTGGTTCGCCGTGGAGCCGCCGCTCGCCCTCGATGACGGACAGCAGCCGCGTCGGCTCGCCGTCGATGGCCCGCACGTAGTCGCCCGGCGCGATGCCCGCCTCCGCGGCCGGTGATCCGTCGAGCGCCGCGATCACCTGCAGGTAGTAGCGCCGGGTGACGTCGAGGCCGACGCGTCCTTCGGGAAGCCGTTGGCCGCTCTCGATGCGACGCGCGTCGGAGGGTGACAGGTACGCGCTGTCGGAGTCGAGCCCCTCGGCCAGCCCGCGCAACGCGCCCTCGAGCACGTCGTCGAGATCGACGAGCTCGACGTAGTTGTTCGAGATGAGCGAGACGACGTCCTCGAAGACGCGCAGGTGCCGGTAGGTCTGCTCTTCCTCGCCGGCCGCCGCACGGCCGTAGTAGCCGCCGACGACTGCGAAGGCGATGATCGGAATCGATGCGAAGAAGGCGATGATCCGGGTCCTCAAGGCAGGTCCTCGCTTTGCAACGAGCTTACGAAGCCACGGGCCGCGACCCGCGACGGGCCCGGTGGAAACCCTCCAGGCCGTGGGGCGGAGCACGTACCGGCCAAGAAGGGGATTCTACCGGATCGGCGGCCGGCCCGTCGACGGATAAGTTGGGCCGATTCAACGGCGCAGGCTCCTGGACACCGTATCGAGTCGAGGCGTACGCTGGAAAGCAGTGAATGGCGCGGGGTTGGACCGCCTTCACGCGAGGACATGCGGGCACTGGGTATCGACTACGGGGATCGTCGCATCGGACTCGCGGTGAGCGATGTGTCCGCGACGCTCGCGCGCCCGTTGCGCGTCGTGGCGCCGGGCGGATCGTTGCCGGAACGGGCCGCCGCGGTGGCCGGCGAGGTGGCGGCGGTGGCCGCCGAGCCCGACGGTCTGGCGGTCGTCGTCCTGGGCGTTCCACGCGCGCTGGACGGTGCGGCGCATCGTCAGACCGCGAGAGTGCTCGCCTTCGCGGATGTCCTCCGCACGGTCACGGCCGTGCCGCTGGTGCTGCAGGACGAGCGGCTGACGAGCGTGGAGGCCGAGACGCGGCTCGCGGTGCGGGAGCGCGACTGGCGGAAACGCAAGGCCCGACTGGACGCCGCCGCCGCGGCCGTGATCCTGCAGGACTATCTGGATCGGGCGGCCGAGAAGCGCGCACCGCATCCGGTCGGCGGGCGGGCTGCCGGCGAAGACGCATAGGCCGATGCTGAAACGGCTCGCAATCGCGCTGGCCTGTCTGCTGTTCCTCGGAGCCGGCGCCGCCGCGTTCGCCTGGCAGGAACTGCTGGCCCGGATCGAGGCGCCGCATCCCGGAATCGCGGCCGCGGGTGCGTTCGTCGAGATCGAGCCGGGCGATTCCGTCGCGGCGATTGCGGGGCGGCTCGTCACGGCCGGAATCGTCGCCGACGAGTGGACCTTCCGTTTCGCGGCGCGGCGCAGCGGCCGGGATCGCTACCTGCAGGCCGGCGAGTACTTCTTCGACGCCCCGGTGTCGCCGCTGGCCGCGGTGACGAAGATCGCCGACGGCCGGGTGCACCTTCGCCCGATCACCTTTCCCGAGGGGCTCACGCTGCCGGCCATGGCGGCCATCGTGGAAGCGAAGGGCCTCGGCTCGGCCGAAGCGTTCGCGGCGGCGGCGTCGCGGACCGCGCTGATCGCCGATCTGGATCCGCATGCGACGGACCTGGAGGGGTACCTGTTTCCCGAGACGTACTTGCTGCCGCGCCACGCCACCGTCGACGTTCTGGTGACGGCGATGGTGGCGCAGTTTCGGGCCGTCTTCGACGACGACCTCCGCGCCCGCGCCGCCGCGCGCGGCCTGAGCGTGCGCGAGGCGGTGACGCTGGCCTCCGTCATCCAGCGGGAAACCGGAAGCGCGGCGGAGCACGCGCTCGTGTCCGCGGTCTTCAACAACCGGCTCCGCATCGGCATGCGGCTCCAGAGCGACCCCACCGTCATCTACGCCCTCGAGCAGGCCGGCACGTACGACGGCAACCTGACGCGCACCAACATGCGGGTCGACTCGCCGTACAACACCTACCGCTACGGCGGGCTGCCCCCCGGTCCGATCGCGGCGCCCGGCCGCGACGTGCTGCAGGCGGCGCTGGACCCGGCCGACGCCACCTACCTCTACTTCGTCAGCCGCAACGACGGCACGCACGCGTTCGCCGACTCGCTGCGCGAGCACAACCGCAACGTGCGCGAGTTCCAGGTGGAGTACTTCCGACGCCAGCGGGCCGGGCGGTAGAGCGACCCTTTGGTCGTCAATCGGAAGGTGTCGCCGCTCTTGTGCCTTCGGGTGTCGCGGGCAGGTAGTCCCTCCAGCCCTCGACCTCCGTGTAGAAGAGCGGCGTGGCGTCGCGCCCGGTGGCGAGGTTGCGCTCGATCACGGCGGCGGGCCGGGCTTCGTTGCGAGCGTTCGTTTCCACGTCGCCCACCCGCTCGAACAGGATGCCGCCGAAGGCGAGCCAGGCGGCGGCCAGGGTGAGGACGACGTTGAACGCCTGCCCGGTGACGTAGAGCTGGATGGGCCGCCCGCCCGAGGTGTGCCGGGCGAGGTCTCGCAGGCTCGATTCCAGGCCGATGCTGACGAACGCCAGGCAGAACAGCCAGCCGCGCACGTCCGACGTCAGGTCGAGCGTTTCGGCCACGCGCGTTTCGCCGAGCGTCGGCGTCAGCACGAACGAGAACAGGAGCGAGGCGCCGACGAAGCCGATGATGAACTTGGGCAGGCGGTGCCAGATCTCCATCGCCTCCGGCTTGCGCTCGTCCGTGGCCTCGACCCGCGTGACCCAGAACACGGCCACCAGGAACGCGACCAGGCCGATCAGCGTGTTCTGGATCATCTTGACGACTGCCGCGATCTGCTCCGCCTGCTCGCCGAGAATGGCGCCGGCCGCCACCACGGCCCCGGTGGCGTCGACCGTGCCGCCTATCCAGGCCGCTCCGACCACCGGGTCCATGCCGCTCCAGCGGATGCCGAGCGGCATCAGGATCATCATCGCCACGGTGAAGATCAGCGACATGCCCACGGCGAGCGTCAGCTCCTGCTTGCGGGCCCGCGCGGCCGCGGCGACGGCGATGGCGGCCGACACGCCGCAGACGGAAGTGGCGGCCGCGATGACGATCACGAGCGACCGGCTGCCGATCTGCAGGAACCGGATCCCGAACTGGTACATGAAGACGATGACGACCGGCGTCACCAGCCAGGCGACGAACAGTCCCGGCCCGCCGAGGCGCAGGATGTTGCCGAACAGCACCTCAGCTCCCAGCAGTACGAGGCCCGTCTTGATGTAGAGCTCGCTGCGCAGGGCCGGTCTGAGCCAGTCGGGCGTTCCCCGGGTGTTCGCGATGATCAGGCCGATGATCAGGGCCCAGAAGGCGTAGCCGAAACCGGCGGCGCGCACGCCCGCCTGGTTGGCCAGGGTGTAGGCGCCGACGGCCAACAGGAAGAGTGGAGCGAACGCGACCGCATGGCGCCGGGCGGAGTGGCCCATGAACCGCACGGCGAGCGCGGAGAGGGCGGCCATGACGATGCCGAGCGCGGCGAGTCCCGCCGCTCGGCCCGCGAACGCCTCGGTTGGCAGCGCCGCCCAGCGTCCGACACCGGGCACGGCGCCGATGGCGCCGGCGACCACGCCGGCCATGACGAGCCCGGCGAGCCAGACGGCCCACCAGTCTTCGGATGCAACGAGGGGATTCCGGGCGGGCGTCGGGGCGTCGGGCATGGCGCGCCTATAATGCACGAGTTTCGCGTGGAATGGGGAGTCGAGCCATGATGTTCATGCACTTTCTTCGATTCGCGGCGGCGCTGGCGTTGGTCCTGTCGGCCGGCGGGGCGGCGGTCCGGGCCCAGGAGCCACGGCAGGAGACGCTCGATGCGGCCGGTCTGCTCGCACCGGTCGAGATCGTGACCGACCGCTGGGGGATCTCCCACATCTACGCGGAGAACGAGCACGACCTGTTCTTCGCGCAGGGCTACGCGGCGGCGCGCGACCGGCTGTTCCAGTTCGAGATCTGGCGGCGGCGCGCCACCGGCACCGTCGCCGAGATTCTCGGCCCGCGCGAGATCGAGCGCGACACCGGCGCCCGCCTGTTCCGCTTCCGCGGCGACCTGACGACCGAGATGCGCCACTACCACGAGCGGGGCGACACGATCATCCCGGCCTTCGTAGACGGCGTCAACGCCTGGATCGACCGCACGGAACGCGAGCCGGACCTGCTGCCGCTCGAGTTCGAGCTGCTCGGCATCAGGCCGGGGCGCTGGACCCCCGAGGTGGTGATCTCGCGCCATCAGGGACTGGTGTCGAACGTGACGCAGGAGCTCGACAACGCGCGCGCGGTGGCCGCGATCGGGGCGGACGCCGTCAAGGAGCTCAACTACTACATCGGCGATCCCGACCTGACGCTCGATCCCGCCATCGACGCCTCGCTGCTCGAAGACGGCATCCTCGATCTGTACCGCGCCCACCGCCGGGCGCTCACCTTCGAGCCGGAGGACGTCACCGCCGCCCATCGCGGTGATCGGGAGACGTTCGAGCGGCTCGCGGCCGCGCAGCCGTCGGAGATCGACCTGGAGCGCAACGATTACGACGCCATCGGCAGCAACAACTGGGTCGTGCACGGCACGCGCACCCTGAGCGGCTATCCGATCATGGCCAACGACCCGCACCGCGCGCAGTCGGCCCCGTCGCTGCGCTACTGGGTGCACCTGGTGGCCCCCGGCTGGAACGTCATCGGGGGCGGCGAGCCGGTCCTCCCGGGCGTCTCCATCGGCCACAACGAGCACGGCGCGTGGGGCCTGACCGTCTTCGGGCAGGACAACGAGGACCTTTACGTCTACGAGACCAACCCGGCCAATCCCGACCAGTACCGCCATCTCGGCCGGTGGGAGGAGATGACCGTCATCTCCGACGCGATCCCCGTCAAGGGACAGGGCGACGTGGAGGTCGAGCTGAAGTACACGCGCCACGGACCGGTCGTCTTCCAGGATCCGGACAACAACGTGGCCTATGCGGTGGCGGCGGCGTGGCTGGACTACGGCTCGGCGCCGTACCTCGCGAGTCTGCGCATGGATCAGGCGACGACGTGGGAGGAGTTCGTCGAGGCGTGCAATTACAGCCGCATCCCGTCGGAGAACATGGTCTGGGCGGACCGGGCGGGGAACATCGGCTACCAGGCGGTGGGGGTGTCGCCGATCCGGCCGAACCACAGCGGTCTCGTGCCGGTGCCGGGGGATGGGCGCTACGAGTGGGACGGGTTCCTGCCGATCAAGGCGCTGCCCAGCGTCGTCAACCCGCCGAAGGGCTTCTTCGGGACGGCGAACAACTACACGCTGCTCGACGTCCCGGGGCGCTACCCGCACTGGGAGGCGCTGCACTATACATGGGGCGACCAGATGCGCGCGGCGCGGGTGGAGGAGGTGCTGGCCAACGCCCGGCACATGACGGTGGTCGACAACATGCAGCTCATGATGGACGAGCTGTCGGTTGCCGCACGCAACCTCGTGAAGCTGCTGGACGACCTGCCGGGACTAGACGGGCGGGCCGACCGCGCACGGCGGATGCTGCTCGACTGGGACGCCGTGCTCGACAAGGAATCGGTCGAGGCCGCGATCTACGTGAGCTGGGAGCGCGAGCTGCGCACGGCCGTGCACCGCAAGGTGGTTCCCGCCGCCGCCCGCGACTACGTCCGGGCCGTCAACACCAAACGGATGATCGACTGGTTGACCGCGCCGGACGGGCGCTTCGGCGAGGACCCGCTCGCCGGCCGCGACGCCCTCCTGCGCGAGACGCTCGACGCCGCCCTCGCCGGCCTGCGCGACCGCTTCGGCAGCGCCGACATGACGACCTGGAAATACGGCGGCGAGCGGTTCAAGCACGCCCTCATCCGCCACCCGATGAGCGCGGCGGTGAACGCCGACCTGCGGCGCCGGCTCGATGTCGGCCCGTTCCCGCGCGGCGGCTACGGCGGCACCGTTCACAACACCGGGGGCGGCGACAACCAGACCTCCGGCGCGTCGTTCATGATCATCGCGGACACCGCGAACTGGGACAACTCGGTGGGGCTGAACACCCCGGGGCAGGGCGGCGACCCCGACAGCCCGCACTACCGCGACCTGTTCGAGGTCTGGGCGCGCGACCGCTACTTCCCGATCTTCTTCTCGCGGGCCAAGATCGACTCGGTGACCGAGTCCACGACGGTTCTGCGGCCGGCCGGCGGGAGCTCGACGAGCGTCGACCCGTAGGCCGCCGCCACGACCGGGCGACCCCGATCGCCATGATTCGAATGCTACGCGCCGCGGCAATCGCGGCGTTCGAGCGCGTCCCCGGTCTGCGGCGCGCCGTGCACGCCGCCTGGGAGCCGGTGTTCCGTTTCGCCCTGTTGCCGTTCCGACTCCCGTCCGGACGGGGGTCGGCCATCGAGCAACGGGACCTGGTCCGGCGCACGGAAGAGTACAACCGGGCCGCGGAACGCTACTATGCGGAGTATCCGGACCCGCAGTATCTCCTCGACAAGCCGTTCAGCGACACCCCGGACTTTGCGGCGCACATGATTGCCGTCGGAGTCCTCGTCGCGGGAGCCAGGCTGCGGCCCGGGGACACGGTGGTGGAGTTCGGGGCAGGATCGTGCTGGTTGTCGCACTTCCTGAACCGCTTCGGGTGCCGCACGATCTCCGTCGATGTCTCCGAAACGGCGCTGGCGGTCGGCCGGCGGCTGTTCGAGCGGGACCCGCGCACGAACTGGTCGCTCGACCCGCGGTTCCTGCCGTACGACGGACACACGCTGCCGTTGGAGGACGCCTCCTGCGACCATATCGTGGTGTACGACGCTTTCCACCATGTCCCGAACCAGCGGGTCGTGCTCACCGAGATGCACCGCGCGCTGACCGCGGAGGGGATCGTGGCGATGTCGGAACCGGGAAGGGGGCACGCCTCGATTCCGACCAGCCTGGCAGAGACCGCGACCACGGGCGTACTGGAGAACGAACTGGTCATCGAGGACCTGGCGGCGTTGGCCGAAGACGTGGGCTTCCGTGAAGTGAACGTCCTGGCGGAGGGGCCAGCGCGGCGCCATGAGATTCCCGTGCGCGACATCGGGCCGTTCAAGGGAGGGCGGGGATTCCGCCGCTACTGGCGTGGTCTCTGCCAAGAGATCGTCTACCACCATTACGTGCTGTTGTACAAGGGCAGCTCGCGTCCGACGACGGAGCGTCCCGGCAAGCTGTCGTCCACGTTCCGGATCGTCGACCCGCCCGGCCCCGTGGCGCTGTCCTGCGGCGAGCGTCTCCGGGTGGATCTGCGCGTGGAGAACATCGGAGACACCTGCTGGCTCCATCGGGGCGTGGGCGACTCGCGCGCGGGATGGACGCGGGTCGGCGTGCACCTGCACGAAGCGGGTGAGCCGGTCGGCAAGGTAATCGACTTCGACTGGCACCGCGCCGAGTTCGACGGGGACGTGGAACCCGAGAGCGGCGCACGGGTGCGTTGCGAGCTGCCGGCCATCCATCGTCCCGGGGCGTACGATCTGCAGTTCGATGTGGTTGTCGAAGGACTGACGTGGTTCGCCGAGCGCGGCGCGTCAAGGCCGCCGCGGCTGCGGGTCGACGTCTCGTAGCCGGACAGTCGTTGCCTCGCCGCTTCGAGGTCATGACGGAAGGCTGTTCGCTATACTAGCCTCTCTGCGGCGGACTCGCCGCCTTTGCCTGCGTCGTCGATCCAGGCGCCGGGACCGGCGGGCCGCCCACGGATTCCGAACC
The DNA here is from genome assembly GCA_009861545.1 of Acidobacteriota bacterium. NCBI lineage: Bacteria > Pseudomonadati > Acidobacteriota > Acidobacteriota bacterium. The sequence continues at coordinate 28,330 of VXME01000152.1, forward strand.
TCGCGTAAAGGGAAAGGCAAGCCGCAATGTCCAATCGACTCCTCGGCCTCACCGCTCTGCTGGCGCTCGGCGCCCTCCTGCTGGCGCCGTCCGCCTCGGTAGCGCAACTCGACCAGACGGCGACGTGGGCTTCGCACGTCTCCAACGAGTACCGCGTCGTGCCCAACGTGACCTACCACGTCGCGAACGGCTTCGAGAACAGCGTCGATCTCTACCTGCCCCGCAACGCGTCGGGTCCCACGCCCGTGCTGATGTACATCCACGGCGGGGGCTGGGTCGGCGGCAGCAAGGAGGGCAACGTCCTGCGTCTGCTGCCCTGGCTGGAGAAGGGCTGGGCGGTGGTCAACGTGCAGTATCGGCTGGGCCGCATCTCGCGCGCGCCGGCCGCCGTGGAGGACTGCCTCTGCGCCCTGCACTGGGTGAAGAGCAACGCCGAGCAGTACGGCTTCGATGCGTCGCGGATCGTCGTCACGGGGAACTCGGCGGGCGGGCACCTGGCCCTGACCACCGGCATGGTGCCGGGCTCGGCCGGCCTCGACCTCGAATGCCAGCCGAAGGACGATCTGGGTGTCGCCGCGATCATCAACTGGTACGGCATCACCGATGTCGGCGACCTGCTGCAGGGCGAGAACGAGAAGTCGTACGCGGTGCGCTGGATGGGCAGCCTGCCGAACCGGCTCGACGTCGCCCGCCGGGTGTCTCCGCTGAGCTACGTCCGGGGCGGCCTGCCGCCGGTGCTCACCATCCACGGTGACGCCGACACCGTCGTGCCGCACCAGCATGCGGTGCGGCTCCACGAGGAGCTGTCGGCCGCCGGCGTCGACAACCAGTTGCATACCGTGCCGGGCGGGGGCCACGGGGGCTTCAGCCGCGACGAGACGATCGCGATCTTCGAGGCCATCCAGGCGTTCCTCGGGACGCACGGGCTCGGCGGCATGCCCGCGCCGACCCAGGGTCAGCAGTGAACCGTTCCTCCCGACCGCGGCCGAGCCGTTCTCGGGCGCGCGGCGGTGGGCTGGGGTGTGGGGGGGGGGCGGCGGGGGGGGGGCGGGGGGGGGGGGGGGGGGGGGGGGGGGGGG